>NZ_PHUJ01000002.1 GCF_002813375.1 Pseudonocardia alni
GAGGCGCTGCGCGGCGCCCTTGCGGGACTGCTCGGCCTCCACGATCGCCACGATCCGGGCCAGCGAGTTGTCCGCGGCGGTGCTGGTGACCTGCACCTCCAGCACGCCGGTGCCGTTGATCGACCCGGCGTACACCTCGTCGCCGGGGCCGGCCTCGACCGGCACCGACTCCCCGGTGATCGCCGAGACGTCCAGCGCGGTCCGCCCGGTCCCGACGGTCCCGTCGGTGGCCAGGCGCTCCCCGGGGCGCACCAGCATGGTGTCCCCGACCCGCAGCTCGCCCGGAGCGACCACGATCTCCAGGCCGCCGCGCAGCACGGTGGCCTGCTCGGGGACCAGCGAGAGCAGCGCGCGCAGGCCGCGGCGGGTCCGGGCGATCGAGTACTCCTCCAGGCCCTCGCTGATGGAGAACAGGAACGCCAGCATCGCGGCCTCGCCGACCTCGCCGAGCGCGACGGCGCCGACCGCGGCGATGGTCATCAGGGTGCCTACCCCGATCTTGCCCTTGGCCAGGCGGCGCAGTGTGGACGGCACGAACGTCCACGCCCCCACCGCTAGCGCGAGGACCTGCAGGGCGAGCTCCACCGGCGCCGGCCCACCGGACCAGCCCACGACCAGCGACGCGCCGAGCAGCACCCCGGCCACCGCGGCGGCGCGCAGCTCGGAGACCTCCCACAACCGCTCCGGCTCCCGCTCCGCCACGACCTCACCGGTCTCGGCGTCGACGCGGGGCTCATCGGGGCCGCACCCGCACGCGTCACTCACCGCGCACCCCCACGGTGCCGGTACCGAAGTTCGGGCACAGCGCCACGGCCGACCCGGTCGCCCCAACAACCTCTCCGCGGCGGCGAGCAGGTCCAGCAGCTCCGGCGGGTCAGCGAGTAGAACATCTGCCGGCCCTCCGGACGGCCCATCACCAGGCCGCAGTCGCGCAGGCACGCCAGGTGCGCCGACACCGTCGACTGCGCCGACCCGAGCCGCTCGGTCAGATCCACCACCCGCGCCTCGCCCCGGGCGAGGTGCTGCACGATCGCGAGCCGGGTCGGGTCGGACAGGCTGTGGAACAACGCCGCAGCCGGCATCAACTCCTGGCGCGGGGACACCGCCACCGCATCTGGCATCGTCATGCGGCGATGATAACGCATGTGGCCCATGTTCGGCGCCAGCTTTTCGACGCCCTCGATCGTCGCAGCCCTGGACACCGCCGCGACACCTCTGGTATCCATCGCTAGCCAACGATGTAACCGCATATCGTCGATAACTGGGAGGTCTGTCGTGTTGATGAACCGGGTGGAAACGGCCCTGGTGAACAGCCCGCCGCGGCGCGCGTTTGCAGCGGTTCTACGAGACCCCGACGCTGCTGCGGCTGGGCGGGCACTATCCCCGGACGCGCGGGTGCTCGAGGTGGGGTGCGGGGCGGGGTACGGCACCGAGCTGATCCTGCGCCGGTTCGCCGCGGCTCGTGTGGACGCGATCGACCTGGACCCGGCCATGGTCACTCGGGCGAAGCGCCGGCTGGCTGGTTACGGGGAGCGGGTGCGGCTGGCCACCGGCGACATGACCGACCTGCGCACCGCCCTGGACGCCGAGGACAACAGCTACGACGCGGTGTTCGACTTCGCGATCGTGCACCACGTCCCGGACTGGCGAGCGGCGCTGGCGGAGATCGTTCGGGTGCTCAAGCCGGGCGGGCGGTTCTACTTCGACGAGGTCACCGCCGCCGCGCTGGCCACCCGCGGCTACCGGTGGCTGTTCGACCACCCCACCGAGGACCGGTTCACCGCGAGCGAGTTCGTCGCCGAACTGGAGCGCCAGGGACTGCAGGTCGGGTCCCGGTGGCGCACCCGGGTTCGCGGGCACTACCTGCTCGGGGTGGCCCAGCGCCCGTACAGCGACGCCGCACCGCGGTGAGCCCCGCCGGCGAGGACGGGGCGTTGCGGCTGCTGCTCGACGCCCGCCCGGACCTACCGACACGGCCCGGAGGCGATCGACGCCCGCCAACGCGCCCGCCTGGCCGAGCTCGTGGACTTCGCCCGCGGCCACGGCAGCGTGTACCGCGAGCTCTACCAGGACCTGCCCGGCCGGGTGGAGGACCCGCGCCTGCTGCCGGTCACCAGCAAGGCGGCACTGATGGCACGGTTCGACGACTGGGTCACCGACCCCGCGCGAGCAGGGAGCGGGTGCAGGCGTTCGTGGCCGACCCCGCCCAGATCGGCCAGCCGTTCCTCGCCATCCCACCCGGCTACCGCGGCGGTTCCCGAGCCGGCTACACGGTGGCGACCACGTCGGGTACCACCGGCACGCGGGGGATGTTCCTGCTCGACGAGCGGGCACTCGCGGTGACCACCGCGCTGAGCTCGCGCATGCTCAGCACCTGGCTGAACGCGAGCGCGCTGCCCCGGCTGATCGCCGGGCGGGGACGACTGGCGATGGTCACCGCCACCGCGGGCACTTCGCCTCCACCGCCGCGGCCGCCCGCCTGCGCCGCACCAGACGCGGCCGCCGCCGGGTCCAGGCGCTGTCGGTACACACCCCGCTGCCGGAACTGGTGACCCAGCTCAACGCGTTCCCACCCGCCGTGCTCGCCCCCTACGCCACCACCGCGGCGCTGCTGGCCACCGAACAACAGGCCGGGCGGCTGCGGATCCGCCCCGCCCTGGTCGCGCTCGCCGCCGAAGGCCTGCCCGACCCAGAGATCGCGCGGATCGCCACCGCGTTCGGCTCCGCGGTGGGCAACTCCTACGCCGCGACCGAGTGCCCGTTCCTGTCCTACAGCTGCCACCACGGCTGGCTGCACGTCAACGCCGACTGGGCCATCCTCGAACCCGTCGACGGCCGACCACCGGCCCACCCCGCCCGGCCAGCAGTCCCACACCGTGCTGCTGACCAACCTGGCCAACCGGGCCCAGTCGATCCTGCGCTACGACCTCGCGACAGCGTCCTGGCCCGCCCGACCCCTGCGACTGCGGCAGCCCACTGCCCGCGATCGGGTGCAGGGCCGCACGCGGACCTACTCACCCTCCCCACCACCCACGGCACCACCGTGACACTCACCCCGCTGACCCTCTCGACCCGCCTGGACCGGCTGCCCTCCGTGGCGCTGTTCCAGATCCTGCAGATCTCCCGACCGAGCTCTCGGTGCGAATCCAGCCCGCACCCGGCGCCACCCCGCAGCAGGCCTGGGCCCACGTGCACCGCGAACTCACCGACCTGCTCGCCGCCCACGGCCTCGCCCAGATCACCGTTCGACGCGCCGAGCAGCTCCCCCAACCCGCCACCGGCGGCAAGTACCGACTGGTTCAACCGCTGGCCGACACACCGGGCTGACCACGCCACACGTGGCGTCGACCGACCATGCGCTGTCGGCTGCTCGGCCGTACCCTCTCACGATCTTCTCTCCGGTCGACGACGCAGGCGTCGCGGCGCACGGATCGCGACCTCGTCTCGTAGACCGAACCCCACCGGGACACCCCGGCCCCGCCCGCGAAACCGAAGATCGCTGCTGCTCGGCGATTCCCGTAAGACCCGCCCGATGAAATGCCCGATGAAGGGGCGCTTACTGGGACACTCGCACGGTGAGCGGACTACTGATCGGCTACGCCCGGGTCTCCACCGACGAACAAGACCTCACCGCCCAACGCGACGCCCTCACCACCCTCGGCGTTGCGCCCGAGCGGATCTACGTCGATCACGGCCTGACCGGAACCAACCGGGCCCGGCCCGGGCTGCGCGAGGCGATGGCCGCGTGCCGCGGCGGCGACGTGCTGGTCGTGACCAAACTCGACCGGCTCGCCCGGTCGCTGCCCGACGCCCGCGACATCGTCGCCGAGCTCACCGCCCGCGAGGTCAAGCTCAGCCTCGGCGGGTCGGTCCACGACCCGACCGACCCGGTCGGCAGATTGTTGTTCAACGTGCTGGCCATGGTCGCCGAGTTCGAGTCAGACCTGATCAAGATGAGGACCCGGGAGGGCATGAAGGTCGCCCGCGCCAAGGGCCGGCTGCGTGGCAAGAAGCCCAAGCTCAGCCCGCGCCAGGAGTCCCACCTCGTCGAGCTGCACCACGCCGGCGCGCATACCTGTCAACGGTTCGTCAAAGTTGACCCCCTCCGGGACTCCGAAAAATGACTCTGGGGTGGCCTGGCAGCTCAGTGAGACAGTGCATGGATGCTTGCCGACGAGGTGCCGGCCTGGATCGTGGCGTGGTGTCGAGATCACCTCGGCGGCGAACCTGTAGAGGGGTCACGTCCGGCGGAGTGGTGTATGAGATCGACTCCGCGTGATCTTGGTTCGGGATTCTAGGCGGTTATTGCCTCGGTTGTCATGAGTGCCTCGCTGCCGGTCGGTGCGGCTTCGGTGGTGACGATGCGGATGCGTGAGCGGGCCAGTAGATCGAGGCCCATGTAGCGGCGGTTCTCGGTCCACTCATCACTCTGTTCGGCCAGGACGGCGCCGACGAGGCGGATCAGGGAGTCGCGGCCGGGGAAGATCCCGACCACGTCGGTGCGACGGCGGATCTCCTTGTTCAGTCGCTCTTGAGGGTTGTTCGACCAGATCTGGCGCCAGACCTCGCGCGGATATGCGGTGAACGCCAGCAGCTCATCGCGGGCGTTGTCGAGGTGCTCGGCTGCGTCGGGCCAGCGCGCGGTGAGAGTGTCGACCACGCGTCCGTACTGGGCTGTGACGGCGTCGGCGTCGGGCTGGTCGAAGATCGTGCGCACCTGCGTAGCGACATGCGGCTGCGCCGACTTCGGAACACGGGAGAGCAGGTTACGCAGGTAGTGGGTGCGACACCGCTGCCACGCCGCACCCGGCAACGCCGAGGCGATCGCCGCCACCAAGCCGGGATGGGCGTCGGAGATGACGAGCTGGACCCCGGACAGGCCGCGGGCGACCAGACCGCGCAGGAACGCCAACCAGCCCGCTCCGTCCTCGCTGGAGGCCACATCCAGGCCGAGGATCTCGCGGTGCCCGTCGGCGTTCACCCCGGTCGCGAGCAGCGCGTGCACGTTGACCACCCGGCCGTCTTCGCGGACCTTCACCGTGAGCGCGTCGACCCACACGAACGTGTACGGGCCCTGGTCGAGCGGGCGCTCGCGGAACGCGGCGACCTGCCCGTCGAGGTGGGTGGCCATCTCGCTGACCTGCGAACGCGACAGCGACTTCACCCCGAGTTGTTCGGCCAGCTTCTCCACCCGCCGGGTGGAGACACCGAGTAGGTAGGCCGTGGCCACGACGGTGACCAGGGCCTGCTCGGCGCGGCGGCGGTGGGTCAGCAGCCAGTCCGGGAAATAGGAGCCCTGGCGCAGCTTCGGCACCGCCAACTCGATCGTGCCCGCTCGGGTGTCCCACTCCCGGGCCCGGTAGCCGTTGCGCTGGTTCGTCCGCTCGCTGCTGCGCTCGCCATAGCCGGCCCCGCACTGCTGATCGGCCTGCGACGACATCAACGCGTTCGCCATCGTCGCGATCATCGTCTGCAACAGATCCGGCGACACACCCGCCGAGGCGAACTCCTCGACAAGCTGGGCAGGGTCCACACTGTGTGGTGCGGCCATCGTGGTGGTCCTTCCTGGAGTTCCTTGGTCGGTACTCGAGAAAGATCACGCGGTGGCCGTCTCACGTCACGACGCCACGCCGCTCACCAGCGACGAACCCGTACACCACCTCCGCGGACGTAACCTGTAGAGGTTCTGTTCGACCTCGTGCAGATGTCGTCAGTGCTGGGGATGCGTCTGACGGACGGATCCGAGGCAGTCGTGAAGGTCCGTGAGGACGACGGCCGCGGGGCTGGCTGTGTGCGCGTGCAGGCGCAGCTCGCTGAGCGCGGGTTTCCGTGCCCGAGACCGTTGACGAGGGCAGTCACCTCGGACGGGATGGTCGTTCATGCCGAGGAGTTCCGGCCTGGCGGGGAGGTGTGGGGCGGCGATTCCCCCGAGGTCGCAGGGCGCTATGGACAGGTGTTCGGCTGGTTGCTTGAGGAGCTGCAGAACGTGCAGGCCGGCCCGCTGCTGCCGAATCCGCGCTGGGTCCGGTGGGACCACCCCGGGCCCGGCGTCTGGCCGAGCATCGCTTTCCTCGATGAGAAGGACCAGAGCCTCGTGCCGCAGTTCGTCAGCGAGGTCGCCCAGCGAGCGCGGTCGCGGCTGCGAGCGGCGGACGCGCCCTGTGTCCTGGGCCATGCCGACTTCGAGGCGCAGAACCTGCGCTGGAAGGGCCCGACGTTGTGGGCGATTCACGACTGGGACAGCGTGGCCTGGCAACCCGAGGCTGCGCTGGTCGGTGCTGCGAGCGGAGCGTTCCCCAGACTGCCTGGTGAACCGCCGTCGCTGGCGACGATCGCCAGCTCAGAGGCGTTCGTGGAGGCATATCAGCAGGTGCGCGGCCGATCGTTCACCGCCGAGGAGCAGGAGCTCGTCTGGGCAGCGAGCCTGTGGCCGGTCGCCCATAACGCCCGCTGGGACGCACTGCATCGAACAACGACGTCGCCCTCGACAGCGGCGCTGGTCGGGCAGGCGACCGATCGCCTCGCTTGGGCTGGTGCATGACGGGCCGAGGTCAGTCGCTGGTGGCTCGATCCTTCGCGAGGAGCTCGCGGCGCGCCCGGGTCCGGTAAGACTCCCCGGACAGGGTCAGGACTTCGGCGTGGTGGACGAGACGGTCGATCATGGCTGCGGCGACGACGTCGTCGGAGAACGTCTCGCCCCACCGCCCGAACGGCAGGTTCGAGGTGACCATGACGCTGCCTTGTTCGTAACGCGAGGCGATGAGCTGGAAGAACAGGTTCGCCGCGTCCTGGTCGAACGGGATGTAACCGACCTCGTCGACGATGATCAGCCGGTAACGACGGATCTTCTTCAGTTCCGCCTCCAGAGTGCCGGTGTGGTGGGCGGCGCCGAGCCGGGCGATCCAGTTGGAAGCGGTGTCGAACAGGACAGAGCGCCCAGCCTGCGCGGCTTTGACCCCGATCCCGATCGCCAGATGCGTCTTCCCGATCCCGGGCGGACCCAGCAGGATCACGTTCTCCGCCTTCGACACGAACGTCCCCGTCGCCAGGTGAGCGAGCAAGTCCCGGCGTAACGAGGGCAGATGGTCGAGGTTGAAGTCCTCCAACGTCTTGACCTGCGGGAAGTGCGCGGTCCGGATCCGCATCGTGGTCCCGGCGGCCTCGCGGTCGGCGACCTGGCGGGCCAGCAACGCGGCCAAGAACTCCTCGTGCGACCAGTTCTGGTCCCGCGCCTGCTCGGCCATCTTCTCCCAGCAGGCCGCGATCGTGGGGACCTTCAACGCCCGGGTCAGATAAGCCAGCTGCGCGCCCAGCCCGTCCGAGCCAGCCGTCTTCGTCGCGGTGGTGCGGGTCCCGTTCGTAGCCGGGCTGGTGCTGGTGCTGGTGGGACTCATAACGGTGTGGCCTCCGCAGACTGGGGAGTGGAATGGAGATCAGGGGTGGGGTCGAAGTCGACGCCGAACAAGGCGTCGTAGTCCGGCAGCGCCCGCAGGACCACGGTGTGGCCGTCGGCGTGCTGACGTGCCGTGCGGGCGCCGGCCTCACGTCGGGCGGCGAACTCGCGGCGCAAGACCTGCGCCGCCGCCAGGTGGGCCGGGTCGTTGACCACCGCCCGCTGTGCCCAGGACCGGCGGTGGCGGGCCACGACCTGCTCGTCGCAGACCACGATCACCGTCGAGAGCGAGGCATAGACCTCGACGAACCGGCCGATCACCCGCGGGTCCACCGAGTAGTCACAGGTGTCGACCCGGACGTAGTGATCACGGGCCAGCCGGGTCCGATGGCGCAGCCCGACCGCCGGGGCGACCGGTGACAGCCCGAGCATCGCAGCATGGTCGGCCTCGAACAGATCCACCGGGCGCCCGCCGACCGAGCGGACCGCCCGCTGGTTCGCCCGGGACAGCCAGCCCTCGAGCTGAGCGGTGAAGTCCGCCGGTGAGGTGAACGAGCGCCCCGGCAGGAACGAGGTCTCCAGATAGCCGTTGGCGCGTTCGACGATGCCCTTGAACTCCGGGTCCCGCGGCGGAGCGAGCTGGATGCGCGTGGCCAGCGTTCCGGCGAACGCGGCGACCGGGGCATTGACCCGGCCCTTGATCGCGATACCGGCCTCGCGGTCCCAGACCAGCGTCCTCGGCACCCGCCCCAGCGCGGTGATCAGCTGCCACATGCCTGAGAGCAGGTCACCGGTCTGACGCGACGGCAGCAACGTCGCTGACAGGAACCGCGAGTAGCCCTGGGCCATCACCAGCACCGGCAGAATCCGCGCCTGACCGGCGCCGACAGGGATCTTCGTCGGCGGGAACCACAGGTCGCACTGGGCGAGCTCCCCGGGCCGGTAGGACATCCGGGTGACCGGATCGACTCCGACGTACTCGGGGCGGATCTTGGCCAGGCGCTTCTTCAACGGCCCCTCGGAGTGAGTCGCTCTGGGGCTGATGGAGACTCGCGCTATGGGATTCCGACCGGGTGTTGGTCGTCCCGGTGGGCAGCGTAGAACGCCTGCTCGTACTCGTGCGGAGGCCGGTCTCCGAGGTAGCCGTGCAGGCGCTGGTGGTTGTGCCAGTGCACCCAGCCCAGCGTCGCGAGCTCGACGTCCTCCACTGTCTTCCATGGACCGTCTCGGGCGGGTCCGCGGATCAGCTCGGCCTTGTAGTAGCCGTTCACGGTCTCGGCCAGCGCATTGTCGAACGAGTCCCCGACGCTGCCGATCGACGGAACCGCGCCGATCTCAGCGAGCCGCTCGCCGTAGCGCACCGACGTGAATTGCGACCCGGCATCGCTGTGACAGCGCAGGTCCGGCAGCCGGGTGCCGCGCGACCAGCGCGCCATCTCTAGCGCATCGAGCACCATGCTGGTGCGCATGTGCCCGGCGACCCGCCAGCCCACGATCATCCGCGAGAAGGCGTCGACGATGAAACACACGTAGGCGACCCCGGCCCAGGTCGGCACGTAGGTCAGGTCGGTAACCCACAGCTGATTCGGCGCGTCGGCCCGGAACTGGCGCTGCACCAGGTCCGGATGGCGCGCCGCGACTGGATCCGCCCGAGTGGTGCGCAGGCGCTTGGTCCGTCGGGCGCCCTCGATACCCGCCGCGCGCATCAAGCGGGCGACCTGGTCACGGCCGACGTCCAAGCCGTCGCGGCGGGCGGCCTTCCACAACTTGCGTGCCCCGTAGACGCGGTAGTTGTTCTCCCACAACCCGACCAGCCGCGGGGTCAGCTCGGCGTCCCGCCTGGCCCGCGCCGAGGCCGGGCGGGTCTTGGCGGCGTAGTAGCTGCTCGGGGCCACCTGCAGCACACGGCAGATGAGCTCGACCCCGAGCCGGCGCCCCTCCACGACGTCGTCGCGGTGGGCGTCGACGAATGCCACTACCTGCGGTACTGGCGGTCGAGCTCCGCCCCGAAGAAACTCGCAGCCCGCTTGAGCACCTCATTGGCCCGGCGCAGTTCGCGGACCTCTTGCTCGAGCTCGCGTACCCGGGCTGCCTCGTCGGTGGTGACACCGGGCTGGTGGCCGTCGTCGACGTCGGCTTGGCGCACCCACAACCGCACCGACTCCGCGCCGTAACCGAGCTGATCGGCCACCCGCTTCACCACACCGTGATCGTGTCCCAGCTCGGTGCGCAGGGTGCGGACCATCCGCACCGCCGCGGCCTTCTCCTCCTGCGAGTACCGCCGCGTCGTCGGCTTGCCCGCAGTGCGTTCTGACGGCATGACTCCATCCTCGTTTCCAAGGTCAAGAGTCTCTACAGCACCCAGGGCGGCTCACTACTTATGGAGCACGGGGATCGGCGGTCTGCATGAGCCGCGGTGGAAAACCCGCATCAAACTGGCCGACAGATCTTCGAGTACCTCGAGATCTGCACAACCGGCGCCGCCGACACAGCGCTCTGGGCTGGCGCTCGCCGGAAGAGTTCGAGGCTCAGACCAAGATCGTCGTGGCTTAGAGACTCCAGCCACGCAACTCCGCGGGACCCGGTGCACCCCACAGCCTCCACCGCGCCCGAGGCGCTTCACCGCGACCGCACGAGTGCGAACAGGCGTTCCACATTGCCCACCAGGACAACCAACAGCTGGTCGGAATCCCGTCGCGGGGTCTCAATCCGACCCGGAGCGACTCAACCGGGCACTGCAACACGGCTGTGGGCCTCGATCGTGTAGCGCCCGCGATCGGCGCCGTCAGCGGCCGTTCTGGCCGCCGCCCGTCGAGTCCGTGGACCATCGCAGGCGCTCGTTCTCGATGTGTAACAGGCTGATACCGTTCGATCGCTGTGAGCGACCGTCTAGAGCATCCCGGCCTGGTGTGGCCCCGCCGTATTGCTGTGTGCTCCGGTCTGTTACTGGGTTTGATCATCGTCGTCCTTGCCGCCGCTGGTGCTTCGCATGTCGATGGCGGGCCTGTGGCCTCCTCGGTTGCGGTGGTGGCTCCGCCCCACAGTCACGGACCGTCGTGCCACGAAGCCGGCGACCACGACGCCGCGAGCACCGCGACGCGCCCGGACCGCTGGGGCGACTTGGGCGATGGCCTTCCAACTATTCTATTTACTTTCGAAGCCGCCGCTGTGCGGCAGGTACCGAAAGTTGTGCCAGTCGATACTCGACCAGCACGCCCCCGCAGTGGTCGATCGCATCTCGCTCTCGCACAGATATGTCGCACGTAGATGCTGGCGGGACACAGCTCCCGTTGTCGTTCACGCCCGTCTGTACGTTCCCGCACGGCATAGTGCCGCGCTGCCTGAACGAGGTCTGAATTCGTATGTCCACGCTTGCCTATGCTGGCCTGCCCATGTCTGAGGAGACCCGGCTCATCCACGTCGTCGGGAACACTCCTGTCGTCTGGATCGACTCACCATTCGCCGAGGGCGGGCGGGGTTTCTGGGCCAAGCTCGAAGGAGCCAACCCCGGTGGGATCAAAGACCGTCCAGCGGTACATATGGTTCGCCGCGCCCGCGAACGCGGCGACCTGCTCCCGGGCGGACGCATCGTCGAATCGACCAGCGGAACCCTCGGGCTCGGTCTCGCGCTGGCTGGGATCGCCTTCGGGCACCCAGTCACCCTGGTCTCAGATCCCGGTATGGAACCTTTGATGTATCGGTTGCTGCGCGCCTACGGCGCAGAAATCGAGACTGTCGACGCCCCCGCGTTGATTGGTGGGTGGCAGCAGGCCCGCCGGGACCGGGTCGCCCAGGTGCTCGCCGAGCACCCCGGCTCGTGGTGCCCTGATCAGTACAACAACCCGGACAATGTCGCCGCCTACGCGCCACTCGCCGCTGAGCTGTGGCATCAGCTCGGCCGCATCGACGTATTGGTCTGTTCCGTAGGCACCGGCGGCCACTCGGCCGGGATCTCGCGCGCGCTGCGACGTCACCAGCCCGACCTAGAGGTAGTCGGCGTCGACACGATCGGGTCGACCATCTTCGGACAGCCGGCTCGGCCTCGTCTGATGCGTGGGCTCGGCTCGAGTATCCACCCGCGCAACGTCGATCACAGCACCTTCTCCGAAGTGCACTGGGTAGCACCGGACGAAGCGGTATCTGCGTGCAGAGCGATGGCGAGCGCGAGCTACGCCAGTGGCGGCTGGAGTGTCGGTGCCGTCGGCGTCGTCGCTGGCTGGTTGGCCCGTACCCGCCCACCTGGTACGCGGATCACTGCGGTCTTCCCCGACGGCCCGCAGCGGTACTTCGACACGGTGTACAACGACGACTTCTGTCGGAACCACAACATCGAGGTCGGACCGCCGCCACTAGGCGATCCGGACCAGATCGACCGCACTGACCGCTCGGAGGTCCGGCGCTGGACGCGTTGTGTCGACGTCATCGCACCTGAGGCGAGCTGATGCGGGTATGGGCCCGATACCGTTCGTTCGAGCGTCCGACGCGGCTGCTACTTCTCAACCAACTCACCATCAACCTCGGCTTCTACATGCTCATCCCGTACCTGGCCGACCACCTGTCGGCCGGGCTCGGGCTGTCAGTACTGATGGTCGGCGTCGTCCTCGGAGTCCGGAACTTCTCTCAACAAGGGATGTTCCTGGTAGGAGGTAGCCTGGCCGACCGGTTCGGATACAAGCCGATGATCGTCGCCGGGTGCGCCTTGAGGACCGTCGGATTCGTACTGATCGGGCTCGTCGACGCCGTGCCCGCGTTGGTGATCGCCTCGGCGATGACCGGGTTCGCCGGTGCTCTGTTCAACCCGGCAGTCCGCGCCTACATCGCCCACGACGCCGGAGAGCGACGGGTCGAGGCGTTCGCCTTATTCAGCGTCTTTTACCAGGCGGGGATCCTTATCGGGCCGGTGGCTGGAATGCTGTTGACCGGGATCAACTTCACAGCGACCTGCCTGGTCGCCGCAGCTGTCTTCGCCGTGCTGACAGTGCTGCAGATTCGGGCATTGCCTGGTCGTCAGGGTAGCGGCGGGAACTCCCGTGAGGATGGGCGTTCGGTACTGGCCCAGTGGCGTGACGTGGCTACCACCAGGGGTTTCGTGCCGTTCGCCGTCGCGATGATCGGTACCTACGTGCTGTCGTACCAGATCTACCTCGCTCTCCCGCTCTATACGCGGTCGTTGCTTGGCGGCGGTGACTCCGCGACGATGCTGGTAACTGCCGTCTACGTCGTATCAGGCGGGGTCACGATCGCGGCACAGATGCGGGTCACCGCGTGGTGCCGGGACCGCTGGGGGGCAGCCGCGTCGCTGAGCAGAGGCCTGTTCGTGCTCGGAGCAGCGTTCGTGCCGATGCTCGTCGCCGACTGCCTACCAGCACTTGACGACGGTACGACAGTCGTCGTGGGGATCATCGCGCTGCTATCCACAGCTGCGATGCTCGCGGTCGGCACAGCCATCGTTCTGCCCTTTGAGATGGATACGATCGTCGGGCTGTCGGGCAACCGTCTCGTTGCCACTCACTACGGGTTCTACAACACCGTGTGCGGGATCGGGATCCTGCTGGGCAATGCCGGGACCGGGTGGGCTATGGACTTGGCCCGTTCGGCTGGAGCAGCTGCAGTCCCGTGGGCGGTGCTCGTCGCGACCGGAGTCGTCTGTGCGGTAGCACTTATGGCTCTTCACCGGCGCGGTCTTCTGACCGTGACACCAGAGAAGACGCCACGCCCGACGGAGACAGACGCGCCCACGGTGAGCTTTGAGGCGATCAATCGGTTCGCCGCAGCCGACACCGCTCCGACGCAACCGTTGCCCATGGCATCGGCATCGGCATCGGCATCGAGAAGCCGAACCCGCTGACCTCCGCTGGTGTGGCGCCCGCTGCAGCGCCACACCAGCGGACGCGGTCCTCAGCTCGCTGCTGCACCGCCTCCGCGCGCTGTCTGCTCGTCCGAAGCGCGTACGACCTGAACCTTGTCGCCCTCGACGAGATCGTTGAAGAACGCCTCGGCCTGCCCGGTGTCGAGCTTGACGCATCCCGCCGACGCACTCGCCCGGTCACCGCCGTGGAAGGCGACGCCGCCGTCGGCGAAGAAGACCGACCACGGCATCGGCGCAGGGTTGCCGTCAGGGCCGGTGAACTCACCGCTGACGTGGTCCTTATTCTTGCGGTAGACCCGAAACGAGTGTCCCAGAGGTGTCTCCTGGCCGGCTCCGCCGGACGCGATCGGAACCGGACCACGGGTCACCTTGCCGTCGCGCAGGAGCCAGGCGCGTTGCGTGTCGAGATCGACACACGCCCGTGCCGAGACCGAGCAAGGGGTGCCCGGGGCGACGGCCTCCGCGTGGGCCTGGGTTGCGATGTCGCCCTGCTCGACGTCGGCGAGCGCGGTTCCACCGAGGCCGATCCCGGTTGCGGCGACGATCGCGGCGACGACGATCCGCTTGCGGCGTGGTCGTCGGGTCGTCGGATTCCCCATCTGGTGCTCCTGTTCGTGGGTCGCCGTCACCGCGCTCGGGGTAACGAGACTCGGCATCATCCGTAACGAGAGACGTTCAAGAGTGACCGAGGTTGTCACGCTTCGGAGTCGGATCTGCCGGTGGGTGACCCCGGGGAGTCTCGGAGGCCCGTGGCTGGGTGGTGGAGAGTGGCCGACCCTGCACCGCTAGCCTCGTCGATGACGGAGGGAGTGCACGTGCGGCGGATTGCTCGATGGACAAGCGCCATCGCGGTCGCCGTACTCACCGTGCTCACGGTCGGTGTCCTATGTGCGGGAGGCGCGACGGCGGGGGAGCCCCCGGCCCCTGTCGGTCAGGAACGCTCGCACGGATGCCACGGTGCTCCGCTGCAGGACATCGAGCACGCCGCCGCGAGCCCGGTCCGCCTCGCCGACGACGGGACGAGTGCGTCGACCGTCGACCTCACTGTTCTCTGCGTCCGAACCGTTCCCGCAGCAGTGGTCCGCCCGGCGGTGCCGGACGACACCCCGCCGGCTCCCGCACGCGTCTCGACAGCTGATCTCCAGGTCTTCCGGATCTAGACACCGTTGCGCGCTCCCACGCCCGCAGCCCCTTGTCAGATTTGGGATACCCGTATGTCGACGTCCAGTACGTCCCTGTCCTCCTGCCTCCCTGCTCCGCCGCCCGCCGGTGCCGGGGCCGTCGCCGCACTCGCAGCCGGAGCCCTAGTCACCGGTGCTCAGGCCACCTACGACGAACTCGATCTCCAACTGGTCGACGACGAGGTCCGTCCGGTCGCGGCGCTGTCGCTCGAACCGGCCTCGATCCCAGCTCCCGACCGTCCCGCGGTCGTCGCGCCTGTCGCGGCGTCCGAGCTCCCGGACGCCGCCGACCCGGACGACCTCGCCGCCCTGGCGAAGGGCACCCGGATCGGAGAGGAGTCCGCCCGTCGAGCCGACCAGCTCTCGGCCGCCCGGGCCGAGGGCGCCCCGGCCGCCGTGACCGCGGCCAGCGGTGAGGTCACCGTGCAACCCGTCCGGGGCCGGATCACCTCGACGGCCGGTCCGCGCTGGGGCTCCACCCACTACGGCCTGGACATCGCCAACCGCATCGGGACCCCGATCTTCGCCGTCGCCGACGGTGTCGTGGAGAAGTCCGGTCCGGCGAACGGATTCGGACTGTGGGTGGTCGTCCGCCACCCCGACGGCAGCCGATCGGTGTATGGCCACATCAACCAGGCGTTCGTCGCGGCAGGGGAGCGCGTGGCGGCCGGGGACCGGATCGCCGAGGTGGGCAATCGCGGTCAGTCGACGGGGCCGCACCTGCACCTGGAAATCCGGCAGGGCTCGGTGTCGGGCGAGAAGGTCGACCCTGTCGGATGGCTGAGAGCTCGCGGTCTGGAGCTGACCGGATGACGACGCAAGCCGGGAATGCCTCAGATCGGAGGCCAGCCCCACCGCGCATAGCTGGAGACAGCATCGGCCATCACGGCCGACCACACCCCGCTGAGCATCAGCACGCCGGTGACCACCAGCATCACGCCGCCGGCGACCTCCAGACGGTGGGCGTTGCGGCGCAGCCAGGCGAATCGGTCGCGGCCGCGCAGGAGAGCCCGTGCCAGCAGCAGGAAGGGAAGCCCGAGTCCGAGCGCGTACGCGGCGAGAAGCACGACACCGGTCATGAGCCGGCCCGAGGTCGCGGCAACGGTGAGGATCGTCGCGAGCACCGGACCGACGCACGGGGTCCAGCCGAGCGCGAACGCCGCACCCAGACCGAACGAACCGATCGCGCCAGAGGTCGCCCGGCGCAGGCCGGGCCGGAACTCGCGGGCGATCAGCGGAATTCGGAGGACCCCGGTCATTCCGAGCCCGAGGACGACGACGACCACTCCGGCGCCCCGGGTGAGGATGTCGAGGTTCTGCCGCAGCAGGAGCCCGACCGCCGAGGCCGTGAGACCCATGGCGACGAAGACCGCGCCGAACCCGGCCACGAACAGCGCAGGTCCCCAGTGCGATCGTCCCCTGTCCTGACTGCCGGAGCGGCTGACGAAGGAGACGTAGCCGGGCAGCAGCGGCAGGACGCACGGGGAGCTGAACGACACGGCCCCGGCGACGAGCGCGAGCGCCGTCATGGCCAGGAGTTCCACGACACCTCCGAGATCGACCAGGGCCGTTGTGGACCCGTTACGCGAAGTATGTCATCTTCTACAGACAGTAGAAGTTTGGGAGTCGCCGTGAACGATGCGCCGCCGGTGGCCCGTCTCGCAGGAGTACGGGTGGACCTGCACCAGGCCCCGGTCCTGCGCGATCTGGACCTGTGTCTCGAGTCTGGCGAGGTCATCGGCCTGATGGGCGCCAACGGTTCGGGGAAGTCGACGCTGCTTTCCGTGCTCGCCACCCTCATCCGCCCTACCGCCGGGACGGTCGAGCTGTTCGGCCGGCAGATCGACGCCACCAGCGCTCGCACGGCGAGGTTGCGCGTCGCGCTCGTCGGACACTCGGCGGCGCTCTACGACCGGCTCACCCTCGAGGAGAACCTGCGGCTGGTCGCTCGCCTCACCGGCCGCCCGCGTCGCCGGGTGCCCGAGGTGCTCGCCGACGTTGGTCTCGCCCGGGCGGCCGGGCGGCCGGCGATCGCCTGCTCGCAGGGAATGCGCAGGCGCGCGGAGCTCGCCCGGGTGATGCTCACCGAGCCCGACCTGCTGCTCCTGGACGAGGTGCACACCGGGCTCGATTACGACGCCGCACCGTTGGTGGGCCGGGTTCTCGCAGAGGTGCGTTCCCGGTGGGGAGCTGGGGTCCTCGTCTCGCACGAGGCCGGAAGGGTCTCCGACCTCTGTGACCGGACGGTCGGTCTGCGCTCCGGCCGGGTCGAGACGGTGGTAGCCCGATGACTCCGTCGGTGTCTCCGCTGGCGCAGGCGGTCGTGCTCGCCCGCAAGGATCTGTCCGTCGACCGTCGTACCGGTGAGGTCTTCGGGGTCGTGGCACCGTTCGGTGCGGTCGCGCTCTTCCTGGTGCCGTTAGGTGTGGGTGCCGAGACCGCCCTGCTGACCGCTGTCGGACCGGCCCTGTTCTGGCTGATCGTGCTGCTCTTCGGAGTTCTCGTGACCATGCGGGGCGGCGCTGTCGACAGCCCCGCCCACAGAGCGCTCCTGCTTCTGTCCGGGGTGACCCCCCGGGTCCGTCTGGCCGGTCGCGCCCTCGGGAACACGGCGCTTCTGCTGGCGTTCCAGCTGGTCATCGCTCCGGTGGCGATAGTGCTCTACGCGCCGGATCTGGGCGGGTGGCCGTGGTTGCTGCCGATGGTCGTCCTCGTCGCTGCGGGCCTGGGCACGCTCGGTGCGTTCGCCGATCTCGTCTCCGAAGGGCTCGCAGGGCGCACCACGCTCGGTCCCCTGCTCGTCACTCCGATCACGGTTCCGTTGCTGCTCGGCGCCGTCGGAGTCATCGACGCCACCCGCTACGAGCGCCCGGCGTGGCCGTGGCTCGTCCTCGTGCTGGCCGTCGATCTCGCCATCGCGTTGTCGGCCGCGTGGTGCGTCCGGCACCTGGAGGATCAGACATGATCGAACCCGACCTGACCCGAACGACTGCGGTAACACCGTGGACCGTCTTCGGCCGTCGGTTACCGCTCGCGGTCGCGACCGCCGTCGTCATCGCGGCGGCCGCAGCGTTGTTCTCGCCGGCCGACCGGTTGCAGGGTGAGCTCGTACGGCTGATGTACGTGCATGTCCCTGCGGCGTGGACGGCGTTTCTCGCCTACGGCGTGACCCTCGTCGCCGGCCTGGTCTGGTTGCGGCGGCGCACCGCCGTCTGGGATCGGCTGGCGGCATCGAGCGCCGAGGCCGGGGTGTTCTTCACCGGTCTCGCCATCGCTCTGGGCTCGATCTGGGGTCGACCTACCTGGGGCGTGTGGTGGACGTGGGACGCCCGGCTCGTGACGACGGCGTTGCTGTTCTTCGTCTACCTCGGGTACCTCGCCCTGCGGCGCGCGATCGACGACCCGGTCGCTCGGGCCTGCCGGTCGGCGGTGTTCGGCGTCGTCGCCTTCGCCATGGTCCCGCTCGTGCACTTCTCGGTGCTGTGGTGGAGGACGCTGCACCAGCCGCCCTCGTTGCTGCGTCCCGCCGCACCGGCGATCGGCGGCGGCATGCTGGCAGCGCTGCTGTTATCCGTCCTGGCCTTTACCGCCCTCTACGTGCTGGTCGTCCGGACCCGGATGCGGATCATCGCCGCCGAGGACGCCGCAGACGCTGCTGAGAGCGCGGGGGACCGGCCGGTCGCCGGCGATGCCGTGACCGCACCCGGAGGGGAGACCGAGCGATGACGCAGTGGGCCTGGGTGGTGCTCGGCTACGGCGTGACCGTGACGGCGACCGTCACCTATCTCGGGGTGCTCCTACGGGCCGCTGCCCGGATCGGCGAGAGAACGGAGGAGAGGCGATGACGACCTCACACATCCGTGAGCGCCGTGTCGTGCGGCGCTATCGCCTGCTCGGCGCTTCTGCGACCGGTATCCTGGCCGTTCTCGTCGGCCTGCTGCTGTTCGGCAATCTCAACGGCAACCTCGTCTACTACCTCGAGCCCGCCGAGGCGGTGGCCCAGCGCGCGAGCCAGGCTGAGGGCACCCGGTTCCAGCTCGGCGGCCTCGTCGTGGATGGCACTGTCGTCGGCGAACCAGGCCGGGTGCAGTTCGAGGTGACGTCCTCGGCCGGGCCAGACGGTGTCCGGGTGCCCGTGGAGTTCAGTGGCGCCCCGGCCCAGCTGTTCGGCGCCGGCGTCGGGGTCGTGCTCGAAGGGCAGTGGCGGGGGGACACCTTCGTCTCGGACTCGATGAAGGTGAAGCACGACGAGAACTACCAGCCGCCCGACGACGAGGGTTCGGCATGACGACGGCGGTGCCCTCCGCCGGGTGGACCGGCCTCATGCTCGGCCTCGCAGGGTCGGTAGTGCTGGCGGTCCTCGGCTTCCTCGCCCAGCACCGGCCCGGTGCTGTGCGTCGCAGGCAGCTGCTGGTCGGGGCGGGTTTCATGCTCGGTGGCTCGGTGCTAGCGATGGCGGCGCTCCAGGTCGCCCTGCTGACCGACAACTTCGCCGTCGCCTACGTCGCCGAGAACCACTCCCGTGCCACCTCGACGTTCTTCAGCATCACCGGGGCCTGGGCAGCGCTCGAGGGCAGCCTCGTCCTGTGGGTGCTCGTCCTGTCCGGATTCACCGCAGCGGTGATGCACGGAGTACGCGACACCGATGACCGGCTCGGCACCGGGGCGCTCGGCGTGCTGGGTTCAGTCGGCGCCTTCTTCTTCGGCCTGGTCGTGCTGGCGGGCAATCCATTCGAGATTCTTGCCGAGGTACCCGCAGACGGGCCCGGGCCGAACCCGATCCTCGCCGACCACGTGCTCATGGCCGTCCACCCGCCCTTGCTGTACGTGGGCTACGTCGGCCTCACAGTGCCGTTCGCGTTCGCAATGTCGGCGCTGCTCGGCAGCGTTGCGGGAGTGGAGTGGCTGCGCCGCACCCGCCGCGCGAACCTGACGGCCTGGAGCTTCCTCACGGCGGGTCTCGTGGTGGGCGCCTGGTGGTCCTACGAGGTCCTGGGGTGGGGCGGCTACTGGGCCTGGGACCCCGTGGAGAACGCCGCACTGGTTCCGTGGCTGGTCGCCACCGCCTTCCTGCACTCGGCCGTGGTACAGGTCCGGCGGGGGATGTTGCAGTCCTGGAACTTCGTCCTGGTGCTGGCGGCATTCGCCCTCACCGTCCTGGGCACGTTCCTCACCCGCAGCGCGGTCGTCCAGTCGGTACACAGCTTCAGCCAGTCCGACGTGGGCCCACCGCTGCTGGTGTTCTTCGTCGTCGTGGTGGTGACCGGGTTCGTGCTCATCGCACTGCGTGCCGAGCGCATCGCATCCCGGGGCGGTCCCGAGTCGCTGGCCAGCCGGGAGGGCATGTTCCTGCTGAACAACTTGCTTCTGAGTCTGTTCGCGTTCGTCGTGCTGCTCGGAACCCTCTACCCGGTCGTCCTCGAGGCGATCACCGACGAGCAGGTGTCGGTCGGACGGCCGTTCTTCGACCGGATGGCGGTCCCGCTCGGTTTCGCCCTGCTCCTCGCGATGTGGGCCGGACCGGTCACCCCGTACCGCCATGCGTCGCCGGCGGTGATCTGGAGACGCCTGCGCGTGCCGTTGCTGCTCGCGGCCTGTGCCTCGACGACGACGGCCCTTGCCGGGGTGAGCTCACCGGGGGTCGTGGCCGTCGTGGCCCTGGCTACCGGGATCGCGTCGAGCACCGTGCGCCAAGCCCTGGTGACCGCCCCCGCACGGACTCCCGCCGGTCTGTGGCGCCTCATCTGCGGGCAGCGCGGGTACTGGGGCGGGCAGCTGGCCCACCTCGGTGTCGCTCTCTTCGTCGTGGTGGTCGCCACCTCGTCCGGTCTGGCCGAGCGGAGCACCGTCACCGTCGACCGCGGGGACTTCGTCGAGTTCGCCGGGTACACGCTGACCTTCGACTACGTCGACGAGCACGAGCTGCCCGACCGGCTGGTCACCGACGCACACCTCACCGTCACCGACGGGGAGCGCGTCAACCGGGAGATGACACCGTTGTTGAACTCCTTCCCCGGCAGGCCACAGGCGGTCGGTAACCCCGATGTATGGACGACCCCGGCTCAGGACGTCTACGTCGCCCTCGGGGACCTGGAGCCCGAGCGCGTCACGCTCAACCTGTTCCGCTACCCGCTGATGGTCTGGATGTGGGTCGGCGGGGGCATGGTCGCGGCCGGCGGGTTCTGGGCGTTGGGTCGGCCGCGCCGGACCGCGCGGGCCGCGGTCGATCCCGGCCAGTCGCGGTCTGGGGAACCGGTGAGCACCGATGCCTAGCCCGGGCCAGAGGGCGGTCTCCGTCGTGATCGGCGGGGCGACTCTTCTGCTGACCGTCGCCGTCGCACTGGTGCTCGCCATGGCCCCCGCGGCGGGGCAGGACCGGGTGCAGGAACTGGCCGAGCGGCTGCGCTGCCCGGTCTGCACGAGCGTGTCGGTCGCCGAGTCGCCGTCGGACACCGCTGTCGCGATGCGGCAGGTGATCGAGGACCAGGTGGCGGCGGGGCGGTCGGACGACGAGATCGAGGCCTACTTCCGTGCCCGGTACGGTGACTGGGCGGTGATCGACCCGCCGGCGTCGGGCAGCACGCTGCTCCTGTGGCTGCTGCCCGCCGCGGCGACGGTCGCAGGTGCGGCGCTGCTGCTGACCCGCCGGTCCCGGTGCGCCGGCCGCGACGAGCCGGAACCGTCCGAGGCGGAACAGGCACGGGTCGACCAGGCGCTCGACCGGAGCCGCGAGTCGCAGGCCCGGCGGGAGCTCGAGCCGTGAGCCGGGGTGACGAGATCGCCGACCAGGCGCTGGCGGACATCCTGGAACTCGAGGCGCAGGTCGCCCAAGGCGAGATCGACGAGGAACGAGCCCGGCGGATGCGCCGGCATTATGTCTCCGTCGCCGCCGAGGCGATGGCCTCGCCGGACGACACCGGATCGCCCGGCCCCCGGAGCCCGGCAGGTCGAGCACCCCGCCCGTGGACGCTCGCCTACGTGCTGGCAGCCACGGTGGCGCTGGTCGCCGGGATCATTGTGCTCCCGGCGTCGATCGTGGAGCGCCCCGAGGGTGGAGCGGTCACCGGGATCGAACCGATGGCCGAGGCACCCGGTGATGCCCCGGCGGTCGACCCTGCCGCCGTCGACGACGAACAGCTGGAGCAGGTGGTCGCCGAGAACCCCGGGGTGATCGGGATGCGGTTGGCCCTGGCGGACCGCTACGTAGCGGCAGGCGACCACGGTGCCGCGATGCGCCATTACGTCGAGGCGGTCCGCCTCCGGCCCGACGACCCGCAGGTCCGCACGCGGCTGGCCTGGCTGCTGCTGACGATCGGGCAGACCGGACCGGCCCTCGAGAACGCCGACCGGGCACTCGCACTAAGCCCCGGCTCCCCTGACGCGGCCTGGGTCCGGGCGAACGTGCTTATCGACGGTCTCGGCGACGTGGCCGGTGGCGTCGGCGTCCTCGAGGGTCTGCTGGCCCGGCCGGACCTCACCCCGGACATCCGGGGCCAGGTGGAGGACCTGCGCCGCCGCGCACTGACCGACGGAGGAGGTGGGCGATGACGACGCGCAGTCGTCGATGGAGTGGGGTCCGCGCAGCGGCGGTCGCCGTGGTCGTCGTGGCGATCGGGGTCGGTGCCGTGTTCGGTTGGCGCCTTGTCGGAGGATCGACGGTCGTCGACAGCCCGCTGATCGGCCGCCCGGCCCCGGCAGCGGCCCTGCCGCAACTGGACGCCGGCGGCACGGTCTCGCTGGCCGACCTCCGCGGTGACGTGGTCGTCGTCAACTTCTGGGCCTCGTGGTGCGTGGCGTGCCGTGGCGAGCATCCGGTCCTCGTGGAAGCGGCCCGTGACTACCGGGACCGTGGGGTGACCTTCCTCGGCGTCGACTACCAGGACTCGCCGGACTCGGCCCGGGCGTTCCTCGACGAACTCGGCCGCGGCGGCCCGAACTATCTCTACGTCAGCGACCCGGGATCGCGCGCCGCTTTGGACTTCGGGCTCTTCGGAGTCCCGGAGACCTTCGTCCTCGATCCCGACGGCGTGATCGCAGCGAAGATCACCGGACCGGTGACGACAGGGCAGCTGGACGGGGTTCTCGAGGCCGTGCTCGCCGGTCGACGCCCCGAACCCGGGACACCCGGGTCCGTCCAGCCCGCACCGGGCGCGCCGTACAGGTCCCCCGGATGACGGCGCCACCCATTACCGGACGAGTACCGGACGGTCCCGGTCGCAGGCGGTTGCCGTGGAGCGTCCTGCTGCTCGCCCTCCTCCTACCCCTGGCGATGGGATGTCTGCCGGGCTCCGAGGTCACCGCAGGTCCGGCGGCGTCAGCCATCGGAGCCTCGGCGACCGCGGTGGAGTCCACCGCCGCAGAGCAGGATCACGACGTCTGCCCGTTGCAGCCTCTCTGTCCGCACGATGCCGGGCAGGACCACGCCACCGACGACGCCCCACCCCGCCTGACCGGTCCGGCCCCGCACGATCCGCTGTGTCCGTCGGCCCAGGGCGTCGAGGGGATCCGCGGGGAGTCCGGGACGGCCGCAGCCCCACGCGGCGAGCCAATCGTCCTCCCCGCCGTCCGGACGCCGGTCTCGGTCCTCTGCGTCGACCGGAACTGATCGACCGCACGAGCCGGCGCCTGTTCGTCCCGCGACCGGCCCGCCCGTCACGTCAGTCCCGACACCCGCGGCCCCACAGCCGCAGAGCCGCAGAGCCCGAGGTCTCCCATGTCCCGCAAGACCCGCACGCGTTCGACACCCTCGCTCCCCGTCAAGGGCGGGATGTCCAACCTGAAGTTCTCCCTGATCATCGTCGTGGTGTTCGTCGTCGGAGTCGGCACCCTGTTCGGCATCAGCCGCTTCAACGCCGACGACACGTCGGACGCTGCGGCAGTCGTCGTCCGCGAGAACAGCCTGAGGCTGTCGACTGCACCGGGCGCCACGGTCGACTTCGTCGAGTTCCTCGACTTCGAATGCGAGGCGTGTGGCGCCGCCTACCCCGCGATCGAGCAGCTGCGCCAGGAGTACGGCGACCGTGTCAACTTCGTCATCCGGTACTTCCCGGTGCAGAGCCACGCCAACGCCGAGCGGGCCGCTCGTGCCGTCGAGGCCGCTGCACAGCAGGGCGCGCTCGAGCCGATGTACAAGCGGATGTTCGAGACACAGGCCCAGTGGGGGGAACAGCAGGTGCCGATGGACGATCGGTTCCGCGGCTATGCTCGTGACCTGGGCCTGGACCTGGTCCGCTTCGACGTGGCCTACAACGACCCGGCCACCATGGATCGTATCGACGCCGACCGGAACGACGGTCTGAGCCTCGGAGTGCAGGGCACACCGACGTTCTTCGTGAACGGCGAGCGAGTCACGGTCCAGACCTTCGACGACCTTCGCCGGGCCCTCGACGATGCACTCGCCGCGAGCTGAGGCCAGTCGTCGGGCGACCGCGTCGGTGCCTGCCGTGCTGACGGGACTGACCGTGCTCGGCTCTGCGGTACTCGCTGCCTGGGCCTGCCTGCGGTTCACCGCCACGGACGACCGGGGCACCTCGGTCCCCGGCCGACGCCGGTGATGCACGGGAGCGACAAGCTGATGTGCGTAGGGACCGCATGTTCTACGCTGTGTCGGAGTTCGAGGGAGCCGACGGTGGAGCTGGTCACGTGATGTCGAGTCGAGGTGCGGTCGTGCTGGCCGTCCTCGGCGCGCTCCTTGGCCTGCTGGCACTGCACCCGTTGTCGGCGGCGTATGCGGGAGTGGCCCCGCCCCCGGTTGCGGTGACCGCGGTGCCCGCCTCCGCCCCGGCTGCGTCGTCGACGCCCGACGCCGGCGCCGGACATGTCGTGGGATGTCCGGAGTCGCCGGCCGACGGGCATCCCGCGCCGCTGTCGCCGAGCCGTGACGACGATCGGCCGATGCCCACGCTCGTGGGCAGGGTGGCGGCGACTGCCCCTGCCGAGTGGGCATCGGCTCTACGGTCGCCGATCACGGCAGAACCGCCTGCGCTCGCGGGGTCACGTCTCCTGATCGGGATCTGCGTCTCCCGAACGTAGATGCGCCCGCAACCCTGGTCGCCAGCCACCGTCCCGCGCGGCCCTCCGCGCGGATGCCCCTCGGCGTCGATCGCCCCGACGACCGCCGCCCCTGCTCTGTTCCGCGCCCGGATCCGGCACGACGTCGACGACCCGGATCGCCGCACGGAGCCGAAAGGACACTCCATGACCCAGGTCGGTCCACAGCCGGTGACGGTTCGCCCGAACCCGACGCGCTCCACCGCGAAAGGGTCCACGTTCCTCAAGATGCTGAGAACGACGGATCCAAAGGACATCGCGATCCTGTACCTCTGCACGTCGTTCGCGTTCTTCGCGGTCGGCGGCGTCATGGCGCTGCTGATCCGCGCCGAGCTCGCGCGACCGGAGCTGCAGTTCCTGTCGACCGAGCAGTACAACCAGCTGTTCACCATGCACGGCACAATCATGCTGCTGCTGTTCGCGACGCCGATCGTGTTCGGTTTCGCCAACTACATCGTGCCGCTGCAGATCGGTGCGCCCGACGTCGCGTTCCCGCGACTCAACTCGTTCTCCTACTGGCTCTACCTGTTCGGCGGGATCATCGTCGTCTCCGGGTTCCTGACCCCGGGCGGCGCCGCGGACTTCGGCTGGTTCGCCTACACCCCGCTGTCCAACGCGATCCGCTCACCAGGTCCCGGTGCGGACTTGTGGATCATGGGCCTCGTCGTTTCCGGCCTCGGCACCATTCTCGGTGGCGTCAACTTCGTGACGACCATCGTCTGCATGCGCGCGCCCGGTATGACGATGTTCCGGATGCCCATCTTCACCTGGAACATCTTCATCACCGCGCTGCTGATCCTGATCGCGTTCCCGATCCTGACCGCCGCGCTGCTCGCGCTGGCCGCGGACCGCCACCTCGGCGCCCAGATCTTCAACCCGGCCAACGGTGGTGTGGTGCTCTGGCAGCACCTGTTCTGGTTCTTCGGCCATCCGGAGGTCTACATCGTCGCGTTGCCGTTCTTCGGCATCGTCTCGGAGATCTTCCCGGTGTTCGCCCGCAAGCCGATCTTCGGCTACAAGGGCCTGGTCTTCGCGACCATCGCCATCGCGGCGCTGTCGGTCGCGGTCTGGGCGCACCACATGTACGCCACCGGCGCGATCATGCTGTCGTTCTTCGCCTTCACCACGTTCCTCATCGCCATCCCGACGGGCGTCAAGTTCGTCAACTGGATCGGCACCCTGTGGAAGGGCAAGATCACCTACGAGACGCCGATGCTGTTCTCGGTCGGCTTCCTGGTCACGTTCCTCTTCGGTGGTCTGACCGGCATCCTGCTCGCGATGCCGCCGGTGGACTTCAACGTGTCGGACACCTACTTCGTCGTCGCGCACTTCCACTACGTGCTCTACGGCACGATCGTGTTCGCGACCTTCGGCGGGATCTACTTCTGGTTCCCGAAGATGACCGGCCGGTTCCTCGACGAGAAGCTCGGCAAGATCCACTTCTGGCTGACCTTCGTCGGGTTCCACCTGACGTTCCTGGTGCAGCACTGGCTGGGCAACGAGGGGATGCCCCGGCGCTATGCCGACTACCTGCCCTCCGACGGTTTCACCGTACTGAACACGATCTCGTCGATCGGCGCGTTCGTGCTCGGTGCCTCGACGCTGCCGTTCTTCTACAACGTGTTCAAAAGCTACCGATACGGCCGGATCTGCGAGGTTGACGACCCGTGGGGCTTCGGGAACTCGTTGGAGTGGGCGACGTCGTCGCCGCCGCCGCGGCACAACTTCACCGAGCTGCCCCGGATCCGGTCCGAGCGTCCAGCGTTCGACCTGCACTACCCCCACATCGTGCAGCGAGCACGGGCTGAGGCGCACGTCGGCGGGAGGGCGCACCCGACGGAAGTGCTCGCCCACGAGGTCGCCAAGGAGTCCATGCCGAGCGACGACCCTAGGGAGAACTGACTCGCGTGACAGATCGTCACTCCACTGGAACGGGGCGCGAGCTCGGAACGATCGACGGGGACGACGCCACGGTCCGGCCGGTGGAGATCCACGTGTTCGCGATCGGAGGGATGACGTGTGCGGCGTGTGCTGGACGTGTCGAACGGAAGCTGAACAAAGTCCACGGCGTGGTGGCGACGGTCAATCTCGCCACCGAGCGTGCCCGGGTCGCCGTTCCGTCCGGCACCGATCCCCGCTCGCTCGCCAAGATCGTCGAACGTGCCGGCTACACCGCACGGCCATTGCCTTCCGCCCAGGACCTCACTGGTGGCAGCGCAGCGACCCGAACGCATGATCTCCGCCGCCGGCTCGCCGTCGCGGCGGTGCTCGCCATGCCACTGGCCGACCTGTCGCTCGCGCTCTCCCTGTTCCCCGAGCTCCGCTTCGCCGGTTGGGAGTGGGTCTTCCTCGGACTGGCGTTGCCGATGGTGCTCTGGTGCGGGTGGCCGTTTCACCGGGCTGCGTGGATCGCGGCCCGCCGCGGCGGGGCAACGATGGACACGCTGGTATCGGTCGGCACGCTCGCGGCAACCTGCTGGTCGCTGTGGATCATGCTTCGAGAGGGCGAGGCGGAGCCGGGCTTCGGCACCGGGTGGGCGGCCTTCACCCGGACCGACGACGCGCTCTACCTCGACGTCGCGGCAGTTGTGATCACGTTCCTGCTCGCGGGACGCTACTTCGAAGCACGTGCGAAGCGTTCGGCAGGGTCGGCGTTGAGCGCACTGCTCAGCTGGGGGGCGAAGGACGTCGAGGTCGTGCGCGACGGTGAGCCCGTCCGGGTTCCGGTGGGCGAGCTGCGGGTCGGCGAGCTGTTCACCGCGCGGCCCGGCGAGAAGATCGCAACAGACGGCCTCGTCGAGGAGGGCCGGTCCGCTGTGGACACCGGTGTGGTGACCGGCGAGTCGGTCCCGCGCGAGGTCGGGCCGGGTGACCGTGTCGTCGGTGGCACGATCAACACGGTCGGGCACCTGCTGATCGTGGCGACCCGGGTCGGCGCCGCGACGCGGCTGGCACGGATGACCCGACTCGTCGAGGAGGCGCAGGAGGGCAAGTCCGCCACCCAGCGCCTCGCCGACCGGGTGTCAGCTGTGTTCGTGCCGTCGGTCCTAGTCCTCGCGATGGCGACGTTCGCAGGATGGTCGCTGCTCGGCCCGTCGACCGCGAGTGCGATGACGGCCACGCTCGCCGTGCTGGTCGTCGCCTGCCCCTGCGCGCTCGGACTGGCCACCCCGACCGCTCTACTCGTGGGCACCGGCCGGGGAGCGCAGCTCGGGGTGTTCCTGAAGGGGCCCGAGGCGCTGGAATCGACCAGGCGCATCGACACCGTCGTCATCGACAAGACCGGCACCCTCACCGAGGGAAAGGTCCACCTCGAGGCCGTACGACCGGCAGCCGGTGAGGATCCGAAGGACGTGCTGGCTCGAGCCGCAGCCGTCGAACGCGGTTCGGAACACCCGATCGCCGCTGCCGTGGTCGCGGCAGACACCTCGCTCGGCCGGCCGGCCCACGGCGTCGTCGCGATCGCCGGGCTTGGCGCCCGGGGGACTGTTGACGGAGTCGAGGTGCTGGTCGGCAGTCCGCGGATGCTGGCCGAGCACGGTCACGAGCTGACGGACGCACTGGCATCGGAGTGCCTCCGAGCGGAGGGGGCCGGTGGCACCGTAGTCGCCGTCGGGTGGGCCGGTCGGGTACGCGGGCTCTGCGTCGTCACCGACCGGATCCGGCCGAGCGCCGCGGGGGCCGTCGCCGCGCTACGCTCGCTCGGGATCGAACCGGTCATGGTGACCGGCGACAATCCGCGGACGGCCGCTGCCGTGGCAGAGAGCGTCGGGATCGACCAGGTGATCGCCGAGGCGATGCCGGAGGACAAGGTCCGCCACGTCCACCGTCTCCGAGCCGGCGACCGGTCGGTCGCGGTCGTCGGGGACGGAATCAACGACGCCGCGGCGCTTGCCGCGGCCGATCTGGGGATCGCGATCGGAAGCGGCACCGACGTCGCCATCGAGGCGGCCGACGTCGTCCTCGGCCGCGACGACCTGTCGGCAGTGGCGGATGCGATCGAACTCGCCCGCCGCACCCACCGCACCATCGTGCGCAACCTGCGATGGGCGTTCGGATACAACGTCGCCGCACTGCCCCTCGCCGTCGCCGGCCTGCTCAGCCCGCTGATCGCGGGACTGGCCATGGTCCTGTCCTCGGTCTTCGTCGTGTCGCAGAGCCTCAGCCTCCGCCGGTTCACGCCCAGGACATCACCTGGGACCAGGCCGTGACTCGGACCGGAACGATCGCCCTCGCGATGCGGCCCGGCTGGTCCTGGCTCGCCTGGTGGGTGCCCGTCGCCGTGCTCACAGGTCTTACGGTGGCCACAGTGGCACCCGACATCGCGGTCCTATTCGGCTATCGCTCGCTGGGCGTGACGGCCTCAGTTGGTCAACCGTTGGCCCGCACACTGGCGATCGGCGCGGCGTCGGTGGCGGTGGCCGGCCTGCTCGCCGCCGTCGTCCACGCACCGGGCACTGCCCGAGGTGCCTTGAGCCCGACGGGATACGCCGCGCTGCAGGTGGTCCGTCCCGCGGGTCTGATCTTCGCTGCCTCCGCGATCGCCGTCGCCCTGCTCACGATCGCGGAGTCCATCGGGATCGGGCCCGGACGACTGCTGCAGAACCCACCGGCGCTCGTCCAGGCGCTGCTCACCATCGATGCAGCGGCAGGGTGGGTGATCGCAGCACTGATGGTCGGAACGGCCGGCCTGGCCGCCGGGACGGTGCTCACCTGGCGTGGTGCGACGGGAGTGTTCGTAGTCCTTCTCGCCGGTTTGATCGTGCCCCCGGCCACCGCGACGTCGAACTCTGAGCGTTCGCACGACTGGTACGGAGACGCCGTCACCGTGCACACGGTCGCCGCCACACTCTGGATCGGGAGCACGCTGGCGATCTGGTGGCTCGGTCGTGGGGGCGAGGTCGGTGAGCACGCAATGCGACGTCACGATCGCCTTGCCATTGCCGGCGGAGTCGTCCTGGTGATGACGGGCGCCGTACCGTTCGCACTCGACGTCGGGGTCGACGGGCTGACCAGCGAATACGGCTTGCTTGTCGCGGCCAGTGCCGTGGCCCTGATCGCGGGGCTGGCCGTCGCCCGCGGCAGCAGGCGACGCGGCTCCGGGCGGCTTGGGCTCGTAATAGAGCTGATCACCCTCACCGCTGCGACAGCTGCGGGCGCAGCGATGACGCGACTGATCCCCCCAGGTGCAGAGATCCCCGAGCCACTGGACGCAGACCGGCTCGTCTTCCTGCTCGGCTACGAATTGCCCGACCGGATGGGGTGGGCCGAGATCGCCGGTCTCTGGCGGGTAGACCTTCTCTTCGCCCCGGCCGCGGTCATCGGGGCCGTCGTCTACATGGCCGCGGTCAGCCGTCTGCGACGCCGCGGCGGCAGCTGGCCACGTCACCGAAGTCTTGCCTGGTCCGCCGGCTGCTTGACGGTCCTCGTCGCGACGTCGTCGGGAATCGGCGCCTTCTCCACCGCGGTGTTCGGAGTCCATCTCGTCGGCCACGCGCTGCTCGCCACAGTCGCCCCGGTGCTCCTGGTCTGGGGGCATCCGCTGACGCTGCTCCGGTGCGGCTCGTACCCAGGAGCGAGCGACCGCATCGACGCGCTGCTCGAGAGCGGGCCGATGCGGGCGCTCCACAATCCTGCGGTCGCGTGGACGGCAGCAGCCGTGTCGCTATTCGGTGTGTACGCCACCGGACTGTTCGACGCGATAGTGCTAGAGCACTGGTCACATCCAGCCATGAATACCCTCGCTCTCGCGACCGGCACCCTGCTCTTTCGCGCAGTGCTCGGCGCCAGGGACCCCGAGCCGCCGGTGTTCGTCCGGCTGGGTCTTCTGTTCGCGGTGATGATGCTGCACTCGGCCTTCGCGATCTGGCTCCTCCTGCGCGCCGAGCCAGTGGCGGGTTCGTTCTATGCCGCGGTGGCGATGCCGTTCATCCCGGACCTGCTCGCAGGACAACGCCACGGCGCCGTCCTGGCATGGCTCGTATCCGACCTCGCGGTCGTAGCCGCGGCATTGGTCGTCGTCCGTTCGTGGGGCCGGGAACCGGGTCCCGGCATCGACCCGACGGGAGTGACCACCCCATGATCCACACCGTTCCCGCAGGATTACCACCTCAGGATCCGCCACCATTGACAGTCGAGACGATGCTGTTCAGCTGGACGTTCGACAGCGTCGTCCTCGTGCCTCTGGCACTGACCGGGGTACTCTACCTCTGGGGAGTGCGGCATCTTCTCCGCCGCGGTGATGCATGGGCGCCTCGACGTACCGCGTTCTTCCTGCTCGGCGTCGGGCTTACGGTGGTCGGCACGGCGTCGTTCCTCGGTGTCTACGACCGCGCGCTGTTCTCCGTACCCGCGATCCAGCACATGGTGCTGCAGATGATCGCACCGGTGGGGCTGGTGCTCGGCGCTCCGATCAGCCTAGCGCTGCGGGCGTTGCCTGCTACGGGGCGCCGAGTCGTCCTGGCAACCCTGCACAGCCACTGGAGCCGGCTGGTCTCCCACCCCGCAGCGGCTTTCGGGATCTTCGCCGTCACACAGTTTGCCTTCTACTACACGCCGCTCTACGAGCTCTCTTTGACGAACATGTGGGTGCACGACGTGATGCACCTGCACTTCGTAGCTGTCGGTTTCCTCTTCTACTGGGCCCTGCTCGGGATCGATCCGACACCGCATCGCGTCCGCTTCAGCCTGAAAATGATCCTGGTCGTCGGGATGGGGCCCCTGCACATCCTTCTCGGCGTCCCGATCATGATGACCAGCACGTTGTTCGCCGCGGACTACTACGAAGCACTGGGCCGAGACTGGGGACTGTCGTTGCTCGACGACCAGCACCTGGGCGGCGCGATCCTCTGGGGCTTCGGGGACATCGCGGCGATCGGGCTCATCGGAGCATTCGTCCGCCAGTGGTTCGCCTCGGACGAACGCGCAGCGCGTCGGACGGATCGTCAGCTCGACCGCCTTTACGGCGACGGTCCGACCATCCAGCCGTGGTGGCTGTCCAGGGAGGAGGACACCCCAGACGTTCTCGGCCCGCAGCGAGACGGCACGTGAGGCGGTCAGTCGAACGAGATGTGAACGTGGTCCATGTGGTTCGCGGTGACGCCGCCCCGGTCCTCCTGCATCTCCCAGCCGCTGCCTGTGTCGATGCGCTGGCGGTAGATCACGTAACTGATGCCAAGTTCGTCCATGTTCTGACGGGCGTACTCGGCGAGCTTCTCACCGGTCGCACGATCGGCCATGAAGTCGAGTGCCTTGCCCTTGGGGTGGTCGGAGGCATTAGCGCGGCCCGCGACCCCGTAGACGGTGTCGACGCCGAACATGCAGCGGAGCCTCTCGCCCGCCGTGGCCGTGCCAGTCGCCACGGCGCCGAACCCCTCGGTGCCCGCAGCACAGATGCCCGGTCCGCCACCCGCGTCGCCGGAGCCGCTATCCGGTGGGCTCTCCCGCTCCGCATCCCGGCGGATCTGCTCCGCCTCGTCGACCGCGGTGGTCGCCGCGCGAGTGATCGCGTCGATGTCCAGAGGGGTGGGCAGGTCGGCGAGCGCCCGCGTCACCCCGTCCGACGGAGCCGGTGCGACGGGCAGCGTCGGCACTGGTGGAGACGCCGTCTCGGTGACCGGGGCGGTGAAGGCCTGCAGGGCGAGGTCCTCGATGTGGACCGTGCCGTCCCCCAGCGATACGTGACCCGCCACGAGTCCACCGCCAGCCACCGCCGAGGTCAGGATCCCGACCGCGCTGCTGCCACGGTGTCGGACCGGGCCCAGTCCTTGCGATGCAGGAGCGTCTCGTGTTACACGCGAGCGGGCCGGAACGGGTCGGCTCGGGGAATGCCGACCGGGTCCCACGCTGGCGCGATGGTGCCTCGGCACAGTGGATCGCCCTTCGTCGAGCGGAATCGGCGGCATCCGAAAGCAGGGGAGCAGGACACCACGACCTCGGGTAGGTCGTTACCGTTCCGAGATCGACGGTACCGGTCGGACTGCACTCTTCCGACGTATCGGGCGCTCGGCCGCGACGATCGGTCGCGTCGAAGCTGTGAGCGGATCATGCTGGGGGAGCGGCGGCGGGCCGGTGTCGTGGCGTGCACTATGCGTGCGTGATCCGCTAGCATGCAAACATTCGCATACATTGATGGGAGATCGATGGGACACGGCCATGGGCACGGGGTTGGCGGATCGGCGACTGCTGGCAGTGCCTACACCAGGCGCCTGACCGCGGCGCTCCTGCTGACAGGCGGCTACATGGTCGTCCAGATCGTCGTCGGCCTGGGCTCGGGGTCACTTGCGCTCCTCTCCGATGCCGCGCACATGGGTACGGATGTGCTCGGTCTGGGTCTCGCGCTGGTAGCCGTCGTCCTGGCGAACCGCCCCGGTGCCACGCAGCGCACCTTCGGCAACTATCGACTGGAAGTGCTCGCAGCCGTCATCAACGGGTTGCTGCTCTTCGCGGCGGCCGCCTACGTGTTCGTGGAGGCAGTGCGCCGGCTCGCCAATCCTGCTGAGGTCGCGGGCCTACCGGTGCTCGTGACCGCGGTGTTCGGGCTCGTGGTCAACGTGATCAGCCTGCGCCTGCTCGCCGCGGGTGCACGGGAGAGCCTCAACGTGAAGGGGGCCTACCTCGAGGTCATGGCGGACATGATCGGGTCGATCGGGGTCATCGTGGCGGCGGCGATCGTCTGGTCGACAGGGTGGATGTACGCGGACACCATCGTTGCGGCGGCGATCGGACTGTTCATCCTGCCCCGCACCTACGTCCTGATGCGCCACGCCCTCAGGATCCTGATGGAGGTCGCACCTCCCGAGATCGACGTCGCCGAGGTCGAGCGGCGGCTACGTGCGATCTGCGGCGTAACCGAGGTGCACGACCTCCACATCTGGACGATCACCTCGGGCGTGGAGGCTGCAAGCGTGCACGTCCTCGTCCGCTCGGACGACCGGATCCATCCAGTGCTGGACCAGGCGCGCGAGGTACTGACCGAAGCGGGAGTCACCCGGTCCGCCGTGCAGGTGGAACCGGTCGATCACGTCGATCAGCAGAACATGACCGCAAAGGCCAGGGAGCCATGACGGCCGCCACGCCCGACCGGTCCGTGGCACGCCGTCGTCGGCAGGCGTCGGCGGGTTCGTTGGGCTCGGCCCTCGCTGCGGTCGGCGGTGGGCTGGTCCTGTACTCGACGTTCGCTCCCCGCGACTGGTGGTGGCTGGCGCCCGTCGCGTTCCTGGCGATCGGCTTCGCCTGGCGTGGCGGGGGAGCGCGATGCGGCGCTGTATCGGGGATGCTGGCCGGGCTCGCGTTCTTCGTGCCGCTATTGTCCTGGATCGGCGAGTTCGTCGGTCCGATGCCGTGGCTCGTTCTGGCTACATTCCAAGCGTTGTTCCTTGCAGCGACCGGCGGTGCGGTCGGAGCGTTGCCGGATCGCTGGTGGTGGCCGCTCGCCGGAGCTGCGGTCTGGACAGCAGGTGAGGCTGCTCGCAGCAGGATCCCGTTCGGCGGATTTCCGTGGGGTCGCGTCGGATTCGGTCAGGCCGAGGGGATCTTCACCCCGGTAGCCACGCTCGCCGGTGTACCGGGGCTGGGATTCGTCGTCGTCCTGTCCGGATTCGCGCTGCTCGAGCTGATTCGGTCGACGGTTCACTACGCCGGCCCGATGCCCGTCGCCCTCTGCGTGGTGTTCGTGCCGATCATCGTCGTGATCGCATCTCCACTCGCCACCGCGCACGCCCGTCCCGACAGCCAGATAGTGGTCGCTGCGGTGCAGGGCAACGTGCCCCGATCAGGGCTCGACTTCAACTCCCAGCGCCGAGCCGTGCTCGACAACTACGTCCGTCGCACAGAGCAGCTTGCTGCAGATGTCACCGTCGGCAGGGAGGAACGGCCGGAGGTCGTCCTGTGGCCAGAGAACTCGGCGGACATCGATCCGCTGCGCAATCCCGATGCCCGGGCCGCAGTCGATCGCGCAGCCCGGGCGATCCAGGCTCCGATACTCGTCGGTGCCGTCCTCACCCCGCCGGAGGCTGAGCCGACGAACACGATGATCGTGTGGGAACCGGACAGCGGTCCGGGGGCTGTGCACGACAAGCGAAGGCTGCAACCGTTCGGTGAGTACGTGCCTTTCAAGGAGTTCTTCCGCACCTTCAGCCCTCTGTTCGGCCGGTCGAGCGACTTCGCCGCGGGTGACGGCAGCGGCGTGGTCGCCACCGCGGGCACGGTGATCGGCGCGGCCACCTGTTATGGGGTGATCTTCGACGATCTCGTCCGGGACAGCGTTCTGGCCGGAGCCCAGATGCTGGCGGTTCCCAGCAACAACGCCACCTTCGGGCGGACGGAGATGACCTATCAGCAGCTCGCCGTCGACCGCGTACGTGCGGTCGAGTTCGGGCGAGCAACCGTCGTGCCGACGACGAGCGGGGTCGGTGCGGTCATCCTCCCGGACGGCACGGTCCTCGCCCAGTCGGGGCTGTTCGATCCGGCTGCTTTGGTGGAATCGATCCCGCTGCGCAGCGACATCACTCCGGCGGCCCGTGTTGGGCCGGCGGTCGAGGGAGCCATCACCGGGGCCGCCGCCCTCGTCGTCCTCGGGTGTGTCCGCGCCCGCGTCGCCCCTAGGTGTGGTGACCCACCACGTTGTTGACCGGGTTTAGCCGGCTAGTCGGGCGATGGGTGGATAACCGCCGATGGCGGAGTGGGCTCGTCGAGTGTTGTAGGCATGGACCCAGTCGTCGAGTGCGGCGAGCCGATCGGTGTCGGACAACCAGGGGCGGGCTTAGGCGAACTCATCGAGCAGGGTCCGGTTGAACCGTTCTACTTTCCCGTTCGTCCAGGGGTAGTGCGGGCGGGTGAACCGACGGCTGATCCCGAGCTCGGCGCAGGCCTGGGTCCAGCCGCGGCCGGCCCGGTAGACACGGGCGTTGTTGGTCAGGACCCCGCGCGCGGGGCACGCCGTGATCGGCGAACCAGGCGGTGGCGCGGCGCAGGAACCCGGCACTGGTCGGGTCACGCTCGTCGGGCAGGGCCTCGACGTAGGCCAGTCGGGAGTGGTCGTCGACGGCGACGTGGAGGAAATCGTAGCCCAGCGCCTGGCCGTGGACCATGCGGCCGCTGAGCCGCCCTGGGTGCTGTAGAGACTCTTGACCTTGGAAACGAGGATGGAGTCATGCCGTCAGAACGCACTGCGGGCAAGCCGACGACGCGGCGGTACTCGCAGGAGGAGAAGGCCGCGGCGGTGCGGATGGTCCGCACCCTGCGCACCGAGCTGGGACACGATCACGGTGTGGTGAAGCGGGTGGCCGATCAGCTCGGTTACGGCGCGGAGTCGGTGCGGTTGTGGGTGCGCCAAGCCGACGTCGACGACGGCCACCAGCCCGGTGTCACCACCGACGAGGCAGCCCGGGTACGCGAGCTCGAGCAAGAGGTCCGCGAACTGCGCCGGGCCAATGAGGTGCTCAAGCGGGCTGCGAGTTTCTTCGGGGCGGAGCTCGACCGCCAGTACCGCAGGTAGTGGCATTCGTCGACGCCCACCGCGACGACGTCGTGGAGGGGCGCCGGCTCGGGGTCGAGCTCATCTGCCGTGTGCTGCAGGTGGCCCCGAGCAGCTACTACGCCGCCAAGACCCGCCCGGCCTCGGCGCGGGCCAGGCGGGACGCCGAGCTGACCCCGCGGCTGGTCGGGTTGTGGGAGAACAACTACCGCGTCTACGGGGCACGCAAGTTGTGGAAGGCCGCCCGCCGCGACGGCTTGGACGTCGGCCGTGACCAGGTCGCCCGCTTGATGCGCGCGGCGGGTATCGAGGGCGCCCGACGGACCAAGCGCCTGCGCACCACTCGGGCGGATCCAGTCGCGGCGCGCCATCCGGACCTGGTGCAGCGCCAGTTCCGGGCCGACGCGCCGAATCAGCTGTGGGTTACCGACCTGACCTACGTGCCGACCTGGGCCGGGGTCGCCTACGTGTGTTTCATCGTCGACGCCTTCTCGCGGATGATCGTGGGCTGGCGGGTCGCCGGGCACATGCGCACCAGCATGGTGCTCGATGCGCTAGAGATGGCGCGCTGGTCGCGCGGCACCCGGCTGCCGGACCTGCGCTGTCACAGCGATGCCGGGTCGCAATTCACGTCGGTGCGCTACGGCGAGCGGCTCGCTGAGATCGGCGCGGTTCCGTCGATCGGCAGCGTCGGGGACTCGTTCGACAATGCGCTGGCCGAGACCGTGAACGGCTACTACAAGGCCGAGCTGATCCGCGGACCCGCCCGAGACGGTCCATGGAAGACAGTGGAGGACGTCGAGCTCGCGACGCTGGGCTGGGTGCACTGGCACAACCACCAGCGCCTGCACGGCTACCTCGGAGACCGGCCTCCGCACGAGTACGAGCAGGCGTTCTACGCTGCCCACCGGGACGACCAACACCCGGTCGGAATCCCATAGCGCGAGTCTCCATCAGCCCCAGAGCGACTCACAGAGCGTCGAGCGGCGCGTTCCTGGTGCCAATGCGGTTCGCCCGCCATGCCAGGTCGCCCTGGTGGTGCTGTCGCGGGCGGAGTGAACGTTGTCAGCCGGGAGGTTGCTGGGCGGAGCCTTGCTGAGTCGCTACCCGAAGGTTCACGTTCTCGAGTAGATCGAAAGCCCGATTGATGTAGGTCATCGCGGAGGCGGTCGAGACGACCACCTCATATTCCCCCGAGTTCACAACGCTCGAATTCAGGGTTTGAAGGATTTGAAACTCGTTCGCATCCTCTTTCTTGAACAGTCCGTGATCCACTAGGCGGCGGGACAGCAGCACCGGCGCAGACCGCTCATAGTATCCGTCCGTCGCGAGGGCTAGGCTGACCAGCGAGTCGTAAAGAAAGTTCCACGCCTCGGACACGGCGACATCGGGCCGCTTGAGCGCCAGACCAATGAGCTGGTCCCTACGCGTTTGCCGACTTACGAACTCCACCATGTTGGCGGCGAGTCGCTTCGCATGGTTCGGCGGGAGGTGCGCCAGGTCGTCGTCGTGGGTGCCCCCGGGCAGAGCCGGCGGTTGCGGCTCCGGCTTAGTCACTCCGGGAGCGGGGACCGACGGAACGGGCACATCGCTTGATGCAGCCCCGTCGTCGGCCGCTCGATCATTCGGCTTCGCCTCTGCCAATAGCTGCGCGAAGTTTGCTTTTATGCCCCCCGGCCCCTCCGCAGACAGTAGACGACCAAGCAGCTTCCCCAAGGGCTCTTTCAGGATCAGGACAGAGAAGACAACAGCGGCCGGCCAAGAGAAAAGGTGACCGGTCATCGTCGCCCAGAATTCGAACTGGTTCACCCGTCGCCCATCGCTTCGCCCGGTCAGAACGACGGAACCTTACCGGCACGGAACGTTCAACGGAACGGGCTCTCGCATTCGTCCTCGGGCAGCGTCGAGGGCCGAGCAGCCGGGCGGGTTCACGGGGTCGGGCGAGGCGCTGGGCGGCGCCGTCCTCGACGTTCGTCGTGTGCGGCAGTCGGCGACCTGGGCGTCGGTGAGGAACGGGTCGAGGTCGGTCGCGTCGGCAGGGTCGACGAGGGCCGACGGGATCGCGGCGTCGGCGCCAGCGACTCGGACGGCCCGCGGAGTGTCGAGCCTGCCGCGCCTCGACCCGACACGAAGGTGAAGGGCGCCATCGTGTGAACAGCGCGAACGAACCGCTTACCGTCGTGCGGTCACGGACCCGGCGAGTGCGACGACGTGGCTCCAGCGTGCCCTCAACCTGAGTCGAGTCCACATTCAGCGCGCGATGCCACTACTACGGCGCCGCTGCCGCTGATTCTCCGTACTCGCCGCCACTTCCGGGGGGCGGGGGACGGGGGCGCCGATACCGACATCTGTGTGCTCGTCGGCACGGCTCTTGTCCGCGTTGGCAGCGCGAATCTCCTCGCGAAGGGCCTTGCTGACGAGGGCAATGCGCAGCGCATTCCCTACGGTGAGCGGCGCTGCCCCATCCGCTTCCGCCGCCACATCGCGGGTCCGATCGCCCTCACGCACTGGCTGGGCGGCAGCCACATCTCGAACCTCCGGGACGGTGGTGAACAGCTCGGGCTGCCCTGCGCGTTCCCGAGCGACCTGCGCCTCGTCGCGCCGGACGTCGGCGTAGCCCTGCGCGACCGCGACCTCGTCCCGGTCCCTCCTCATCTCGTCCGCCTCGACCGCCTGTCCCTGCGGCCCACGCTGCGTCTCCTCGTCCCGCGCGGGGCTGTCGGGGCGCGCACTCGGCACTCCGGGGAGGTCCAGCTCTTCCTGAGCCGGGTCGACGACTCGGCGGCGCTCGCTGCTCCGCTCGTTGCTGGACTCGTCGATGGTGAACAGCTCGGTCTGCTCACCCCGGCTCGGAGCGACCTTCCGCTCCTGCCCACGCCGCTCCAGCTCATCGCCGGCGAGCGCAGCCTGCACCCGGGTCGCGGCGGTCTGCTCGAACCACTCCTCGCGCACCCGGGCCACAGTGATGAGGGCCTCGACGCGCTGCTCCTGCAGAGCGGTCAGGCGACGCGCGGCTGCCACGTCGCGCTCGGCGTCGCGCCGCTCGTCCGATCCCTCGGGGAGCTGGTCCAGCCCGGCGGCCCAGATGATGCTGTCGCGGCGGTACTCCTCGGCCAGTTCACGCGCGGCACGCAGCTCCTGCTCGACGTAGGGCGGAGCCCACGTCTGCTCGCGCTGCCACTCCACCCGCATCTCACGGAGCTGCTCCACGGTCGCCGCCGCGTAGTCGAGGCTGTCCGCCGGGTAGCCCAGCGCCGCATGGGCCTGCTTCCAGAGCAGGTGGTGGAACGCGCGGCGCTTGTCCGGCGCCGCACCGAGGGACAGCTGCTCGTCGGGGACGGAGTGCATGTCGCGGTAGGCCGCGACGATGCCGGCTCGACGGATCCACTCGGCCCGTTCCGGCCCGTCCGCGGGCGGGGTTCCCAGAGCAGGCGCCTCCCGGGCCCACTCCGGGATCTCGTCGGCGACCCTCTGGCCCAGCTCGTTCTGCCGCTCGGTGGCCGCGCGGCTCAGAGCCGCCTCGAACTCACCGACCGGACCGCCCAGGTCATCGATGTAGCTCGACCAGTCACCGGCGCTGACGCGGCGCTCGGGCGAGCGGGACGCTGCAGCCATGTTGACGCGGTAGCGCAGGACGTCGGCCACCGACTCCGCCCCACCGAGGCCGCGCGCCCGCACCGCCTCGCGCAGGACGGCCGCGGGATCGTGGCCGTCCAGCTCGGCCGAGCGAACTGCAGCCATCAGCTGGTCGTATCGCGGCTCGGCGACGAGCTCGTCCATCTCCTCGTGGCCCAACAAAGAGGCCAGCTGGTCGGTGTATCGGTCCCGGCCGAACTCGGTCGTCAGCAGGTCCCACTGCGCTCCGACCCAGGCGAGCGAACGTGCTTCCTCGAGGCCGATGCGGCGCTCCACTTCGGCCGCCGACGCGCCGTCGGGTGCCCGGTCCAGGATCTCGGCCAGGACATCCAGCGGACCCCGGTCGACGGCCTCGTGGTCGTGCTGGTCCGCCTCACGACGGCAGGGCACGTACGCGGTGTTGTTCTCCCGGCCGCGGCTGAGCATGACGTAGAGCGCGTTGCGGGACAGGCTCGGCGACACCAGGTCGTGCGTCGTGTCGACGGTTGCACCCTGCGCAGCGTGGACCGTCACCGCGTAGGCCAGGGTGGTGTGCGTGGCGACGTAGTCCGCCGGCAGGTGCGCGACCAGTCCGTCGCCCTTCTGCACGCGCAAGGCACCGCTCATCGGGTCCTTGTCGAGCACCGTCCACACGTCGCGGTTGTAGACGCCACCGCGGCCGTCCACTCGCAGGCTGTAGTCGTTCTGACGGGTCTGGATCCGGTCACCGGCGCTCACCAGGTTCCCGTCGCGGGTCTGTCCGAGGACCTCGTGTGCCACCCGACCAGCGGTGATGAGCTCGGCTCGGATGGCAGCCGACATGTCCCTCGCGGTGTCGTTGTCCTGGACGATCAGCAGCGACTCCTTGCCGGCCAGGACGTCGGCGAGGTAGCCGCGGCCGGCCGCCTCGGCCATCTCGTCGGCGGTCCCTCCGCGGACCCTGCCGTGCTGGTCGTAGGTCGCGAGCACGTCACCGTCGCCGACGCGCAGCCGCATCGAGGCCTCGCGCTCCCACCCGTTGTGGAACCGGCGCACCTCGGTCAGCTCGGCCGCGCCGTTGTCCCGCACGAGCAGGTCCAGCATGCCGCCCGCACCCACCGCGACCAGCTGTTCGTGGTCGCCGGTGTAGAGGAGCTTGGCGCCGGCCGCGGCCACGATCCTGGAGATCCGGTCCAGCTCCGTCGTCGACGACATCCCTGCCTCGTCGACGACGACGAGGTCCCCACGCCCGAGCTGCGCCCGCACCACACCGTTCTCGTCGGGCGCGTAGCGCTGCAGGAACACGGTCGTGTTCAGGGCATCGAGACCGTCCTCGGCGAGCACCTGGGTCGCCATCTGCGACGTCGCCAGACCCAGGACACGTCCGCCGACGTGCTGCGGCCAGATTCGGGCGAGCGCACCGATCGTGCGCGACTTCCCGGTTCCGGCCGGGCCGATCAGGACATCGCCGCGACGTCCCGACGACAGTGTCTCCATCACTGCGTCGACCTGGTCGACGCCGAGACCAGCAGCGATGAGCTCGACGCGCGCCAGCTCCAGCTCCGGCCCGGCGAGCGCCGGGGCCCCGGTCTCGCGGGCCCTCGCGACGATTCCGGACTCGACGGTCAGCTGCCGGGCGGTCGTCCAACGCTCGAAGTTGTGCTGCCGGTAGCGGCTGTGGCCGTCGTCGCGACGCAGCGCCTCCGGGACCGGGGCCGGGTCCGGCGGGGAGGTCAGCACGACGCCGTACTCCGAGGGGTTGTCGAGGACCTCGCGCGCGAGATCCTCGGCCCCCTCCTCGAGGTGCGGGGTCCGCAGAAGCTCGTCGTTCACCGCGCGCACGAGGTTCCCGACCTGCCAGGTGGAGTGGCGCAGCTCGACTGCGGCGACCGCGGCGTGGAGCACTTCCTGCTTGGTTCGGTTGGCGTATCCGTGCTGGTCGGGGTGCCCGTGCCGCTGCACGAGCGCGGCTTGCTGGCCGACCGCGCGCAGACTCTGACGCAGCTCGCCGCGCACTCCGTTGACCCAGTTGTCGATCTGCTGACGAGGGGCCACCTCGTAGTTCTTCGCGGCCCGGGTCTGCCGCCATGCCACCCGGTCCATCTCCTTGCGCTCGGCCGGGCTGGGCTCCCGCCCGTAGCGCTCGACGAAGGTCTCCGCCGCGCTCCGGACCGCCCCGGCGATCTGCTCTCGCCGGCTCGACGCCTTCGCGCAAAGCCGCTGGTCTACCCCCATGATCTCGGTCGCCTTGCCGTCGGGCCGCAGGGCGAACACCACACCGTTGCTCTCCGCCAACGCCGTCTGGCTGACCTGCTGGTAGATCGCGTCAGCCCCCTCCTTGATCGGGCGGAAGGCGCGCCCGTTGAGCGAGCGGATCTCGCCGTCGGAGGTCGTGACCAGCCGGTTCAGCACGGTGACGTGCGAGTGCATCTGCGGCTGCTGAGCCCTGCTCGTCGAGTGGTCCCAGCGCACCCAGCTGAGTCCTTCGCCGCGCTCGTGCACGCCCACGGAGAGACCTGACGAGGTGCGGCCGTGGTACCCGGACCGGACGTAGGCCGCCTCGCGCTCGACGTACTCCATCGCGGCGCGGATACCGGCGTGGTGGGCATCGACAACAGCCTGCGCCTCGGCGTGCTGACCGGCCTCCATGAGGGCCGCCCAGTACACGCTCACCGACTTCACGGGGGAGAAGGTGAGGTCGTAGTAGGCGACGGCCTTACGGGTCTCGGCACGGACCTCGTTGGCGATCTCGGCGCGGCGCTCCTCGGTCGCGTCGGGCTCCTTCGCGAGGGCCAGCGCGATGCGCTGCTCTCGCGTCTTGAACTTCCGAGGGCGGTTCCCGAGGGCCGCCGGGGACCCGTCAGCAGCGACCGCGGTCGGGTGCTCCAGGCGACCGAAGACGGCTCGAACCTGCTCCTCGGTGGCAGCGGTCCCAGCGGTCATGCCGATCATCCCAAGGCCCTGGCCGCCCCAGACTCCAGCCGGCTCCCGCTCGGCGCCCGCCAGCATGTAGCCGACCCCGTCAGCCTCCTTCGCGGGGGCGTGCTCGTGCTCGGCGCAGCCCGAGCCGCGCAGCAGGTAGTCCACCGACCCGGCGGACACCGCAACGATCCTGAGCACCCCGCCAGCGTACCATTATCATTTTAATGCATAGGTGCATAGCGGTTGAGGAGGGCACGCAGGTGAAGCATGACGAGCGGGAGACCGGCGGGCGCGACGGGAGGCTGTGGAGCGCGGCGAAAAGTGCAGTGGGATGCGCGGGCAAAGTTGCAGTAGGCGCGGCGAAAAGTTCAGTGACTCACGTCGGGAGCGGGGGCGCCGGTGAGCAGTCGGCGACGAGAGTCCCCGGGCAGCTCAGGGTCTCCAGCGGCGGCGACGAGGTAGCGAGTCGTGGTCGGGCTGGAGACGCGGTCGGGGCGGGGCTCCTTCGAGCCGGACCCGTCCGGTGTTGACCAGTTCGGCGACGAAGGGCCGTTCGGGACCGAAGTCGCTGCGCTCGAACGAGGGAGGCAGAGCCACCTCGGCGCGCCCGGCAACGCGAGTGATGAGGTTGGCCATGGCCTGCGCGCAGTACGACGTGTCGTCCGTACGCGTCAGGAACGTGTAGGGCGGGAGCCCGCGCATGCGGTGCTCGATCAGGGCGGCCCGCAGGATGACCTGGACCGATCCGGGGATGCGGTAGCGGCCCGGCAACAGGTCGACGTGCCCGCCGTCGGGGCTGACGCTGCGCTGCATGCACCCTGCGATGCGGCCGGGTCGGGCGTCGGTGGCCCACGTAAGCAGCAGCGCGACGGCGCTGGTCGGGCACACGATCCGGCGCAGCCGGGTCACGACCGGTGCCGGTAGGCGTGGACCGATCAGCTCCCGGAGATGTTGCGCGTCGGGCAGCACGAGGGTGAGCCCCTCGATGGCGAACCCGGCGCGCGCGGCGTCTAGGAGCAGGTCCAGCTCGGCCCAGGTGGCGGCGTCGATGCTCAGCCGCTGCAGCAGCGCCCCGAGCTCGCACCCGGGCTGGGTGTAGCGGCGCTGCCGGGGCGGGGCGACCCGCCACAGCCGGGCCTCGCGCCGGGCCTCGGTGACCGCCTCGCGGTGGATCGCGTCCACCGACCGCAGCCGGACCTGCTCCGATGACACCGGTCGGGCGCGGCCACGCCGGAGCGTGTCGACCGCCGCGGGCCAGGACCAGATTTCACCGATCCGGCCCGGCCCGGGTGGGTCGCTGTGGTGCCAGACCAGCCAGATCGTGGTGCCGGTCGCGGCGGCCAGCTCGGCGAACCGGTCGAGCAGCGGCGGCCGCAGCAGGTGCGCACGCAGCACCACCAGGTGCTCGACGCGCTCGGCGCACATCCAGACCTGCACCAGGCGCGCGCCATCGCGCAGGCGCCGTTCCCGGGCGAGCGCGTCGCGCGGCTTGCCCAGGGCCTCGAGCAGGTCCCGGATCAGCACCGGCCAGGTCGCGCCCGGCGTGGGATGATACACCGCCCGACCGCCGGCCAGATCGTGCATCGCGGTCAGCTGCCGCAGGCAGGCGTGGTCGTCATCGGGATCGTGCACCCACCGCAGCCCCGCCCCGGCCGACGACGCCGGCGCCGCGCCCACGCGGCCGCTGGGCGCCGGGGCGGAGCCGGTCACGCGCTCACGCCGCCGCCGTGCAGGGTGAACGCGTTGCGGGCCACGGTCTCATCGACCCGGTCGGCGCCGGTGGTCGCGCACAGCGCGGCCGCGGTCCGGGTGAACGCTGCCCAGTGCCGCAGGTTGCCGTGCGCGAAGTGGTCATCGACCAGCAGGAGCAGCTCGGCGTCGACACCGTCGTAGAGCGCGTGATAGGTCGGGATGAACCGAACCACCTCGGCCGGGGTGAGCGGTTCCACGCTGACCCGGCGGTAGATCCGCGAGCGCAGCATCGGTTCCCGCGACAGCACCTTCCAGGTGCCGTCCCCGCCGACCAGCAGCAACGCGAACCGCGTCGCGCGGTGGTCGTGCAGGTAGCGCAGGTACTCGATGCACTCGGTGTTCAGGCTCTGCGCCTCGTCGACCACCACCACGTGCCCGCCGCCGCCCGGCGGTGGGGCCAGTTCCTCGACCAGCTGCTCGGTGAGCACGAACCGGTTCCCGCGCCCGGTCGGCACCCTGGTGAGTTCGGCGAGCAGGTCGGCCGCGACCAGGCGCATCGTGGGGCGGCTGGGGAACTTCACCCAGCACGGCGCCCGCCCGGCCCGCCCGTCGACCACCGCGCGGGTCAGGGCCTGCTCGACCGCGTAGGTCTTGCCCAGCCCGGCCGGGCCGTGCACCGTGCCCATCGCCTGCACGGCGAGCAGGTCGGTCACCGCCCGCTCGACCATCAGCAACGAGTCGGTGGGCAGCGTGGCCGCGCCCTCGACATCCAGGAAATGCCGCACCATCCCTACCCCTTCCCGTCCTCCACCGTGCCCCCGAGGTCGGCCCCGGCCTTGTCCTCGCCGGGCTTGTCGGCTGCGCCGCGCGCCGGCCCGGCCTCCGGTGCTGCCGCCGGCCCTGCCTCGGGTGCTGCCGCCGGCGTCGGGTCACGCGGCGGGTTCCAGTACTCGAAGTCACGGTGCAGGCCCAGCAGGTCGGTACGGCCCAGCCGGCGCATCTCCCGCCCGTCGTCGTCGCGGCGATGGTGGCGCTCGCGCTGTTCCTGGCGGTCCTGCTCGGCGGTGACCACCGTGGTGTCCTCGCCCGGTCCGGGTGCGGTCAGCGGGGCCAGCCGGGCCCGAGCGCGCCGGCTCGCGCGGCGTTGCCGGCGGCCCAGCTCGGCGGCGTCGGCGTGGCGCCGGGCCAGCACCGCGGCCCGCTGCTCGGCGGTCAGCTCGTCCTGCGGGTAGGCGGTGCACAACCAGGTGTCGCCGCGGAAGATCTCGATCTGCCGCAGGTCGTGCGGGGTGTAGCGGACCCCGACCCGTTCGCCGACCAGCCCGTTGAGCTCCGGGGCGATGAACCGCACCCGCTCGAAGTGCACCCCGTCCTTGTTGATCGTCCGCTCGACGTCGGCCATCAACATCCACCGCAGCTGCTCGCCGGGCACCTCACGCAGCGGGGTCGCGTCCTCCTGCCAGCGCCCGAGCGGGGTCTGCCCGGCCAGCTCGCTGTGCACCCGCCGCAGGTTGTACTCGGTGATCCAGTCGGCGAAGTGATGGCTGAACAGCTCCAGGCTCATCGGGTCGGCGTCCGGCCCGAACAACCGCCCGTCCGCGCCCCGCGGGCCGTGGGTGTAGAACGGCAACCCGGACAGGAACTCCTGGTCCAGGGTCCGGTTGACCCGCTCGACCTTGCCCTTGCGGTGCGGCGTGTAGGGCGGAGTGGGCAACAGGTCGATCCCCAGCGCGGCGCACGAGCGCGCCATCGCGGTCGCCATGAACTCCAGCCCGCGGTCCGGGCGCAGCGCCTCCGGCAGCCCACCGAACGGGCCCCGCGCCGCGTCGAGGACCATGCCTTGCCGCAGCGCCGCGAGTACCACCGCCGAGGTCGGGTACAGCGACAACGCCCACCCCATGATCAGCCGTGAGAAGCCGTCGATGAACAGCGTCGCCCACGGCTTCCGCGGCCGCTGCGCCCGCGGGGCGAGCACCTGCACCGGCAGCTCGGTGTGGTCGCCCTCCCACAACGCGTTGCGCCGATTCGGCGCCCACCGCAGGTACACCTCATGCCGCCGCCGGCCCTCGACCCCGTCCACCACCGCAGCCCGCTCGGCCGGGGTCAGGTCCCGGGTGAAGGCCTCCTGCAGGCGACGCAGCGACGGCGCCCCCGCCCGGCCGGCATGCAGATCCCGATGCACCGCGGCCACGTTGCCGTGCCACTGGGCGTAGGCGTCCCGGTCGGCCTCGGTGACCACGTAACGAGCCCGCGGCCGCCGCTCCAGCCCGGCCGGATCTGTGGCCAGCCACCCCCACACGGTGCGCTCGGCCACCCCCACCCCGGCCGCGGCCCGCCGAACCTCGGCGCTGGTCAACGCACCCGCCGCGCGCTGTTCCCGCAGCCGCGCCACCAACAGCGCCTTCACCTGCGCGTCGACGTGCGTCGTCACGACGACCTCGCCCGACCGAACACCTGCCGGCACGGCGGGCACGTCATCACCGGGTCCAACGCCCAGCCCTGCGCGACCAACCACCCCCCTACCGCGGAGTCGGCCGTGGGGTCGGCGTCGGCGAGCGCCCCGGCCAGCAGCGGCCCGTCCCCGCAGTACGCACACACCACCTCGCTGACCGGTCCGGACGGGACGCAGCCGCGGCAGAACCCGCGGACCACCAGCTCGCCGGCCTCGCGTACCAGCCAGCGCACCGCCAGCTCGGCGCGCAACCGCGCCGCGGACTCGACGCTGCTCGACCGCGCTCCGCACCCGGGACACCCTCCACCCGTGGGAGAGCCTCGGCGCGCGACCGCGGACATAGGCGGCTACTCCTCCCGCTCCGGCGCGCCGGGAGTGCCCGCCGCGGTCAGCGACGTCGCCGGCCGCGGTGGCAGGTGCCGATACAGCGTGGTGCGCGCGATCCCGGTCTTGGCCACGATCTCCGCGATCGTGTCCCCGGCCTCGCGCAGGTGCACCGCGTAGTTCAGCTTGTGCGGGTCCACCACCGACGGCCGCCCGGTCCGGCGCCCCTTCGCCGTGGCGACCGCGCGGGCGTGCGCAGCCCGCTCCAGCATGTAGGTGCGTTCCATCTGCCCGAACAACGCCAACAACACCACCGCCAGCTGCGCCATCGGGTCCTCCGGGCGGGAGGAGTCCACCAAGATCGGGTCGGCCAGGTTGCGCACCCCGACCCCGCGCTCGGTCAGCTCGTGGATCATGTTCAGGGTGTCGCGGACGGTGCGGCCGAGCCGGTCGAGGGTGTGCACCACGATCACGTCGCCGTCGCGGGCGTACCCGAGCAGCGCGCGCAGCCCGGGCCGGTCGGTGGTCGAGCCGGACTTCTTGTCCACGAACGTCCGCTCGGGCGCGATCCCGACCTCGGCGAGCGCGTGCAGCTGCCGGTCGAGGTCCTGCTTCGCGGTCGAGACCCGCGCATAGCCCAGATCCACACCCGGACCGTACCGATGATCAGCCTCGTAGCTGCGCCGCGACACGCGGCGGCGGACCTGACATTCGGGACGGCGCGACCAGCGCCGTTGCTGGCGGGGGAGCGGGGCGGGCGGTGGTGTCCCACAACCAAGGTTGCGGAACACCGCGTCACGCGGCTTATCGCCGCATCTATGCAACGACCAGTTTGTGTCGGATAGTTACCCGCATGAGTGACGTGCTCTCGCCCCCCGTGGCCACTACACGCGCCGCCGCCCGGTGGGACCGGGCCGACAAATTGTCCATCCTTGGCATGGTCGGGTTCGTCCTGCTGCTCAACGTCGTGGGCTGGGGGGTGCTGGTCCTGGTGATCGCCCCGCAGAACCTGGCACTGGGCAGCACCGGGGTGTTCGGAGTCGGACTGGGGTTCACTGCGTTCCTGCTCGGGGTGCGCCACGCCTTCGACGCCGACCACATCGCCGCGATCGACAACACCACCCGCAAGCTGGTCGGCGAGGGCAAGCCCGGCCTTGGGGTGGGCTTCTGGTTCTCCCTGGGCCACTCCAGCGTGGTGTTCGGGCTCTCGCTGCTACTGGCGCTGGGGGTCAGCGTGCTCGTCGGCCCGGTCCAGGACGAGAACTCCCAGCTCCAGCAGACCCTCGGGCTGATCGGCACCATCGTGGCCGGGGTGTTCCTGATCCTGATCGGGCTGATGAACCTGTTCGCCGTGATCGGCATCGCCCGGGTGTTCCGCCAGATGCGCACCGGCGAGCTCGACGAGGCCGAGCTGGAGCGCCAGCTGCACAACCGCGGCTTCCTGGCCCGGCTGCTCGGCCGGGTGATGCGCCGGGTGAGCAAGCCCTGGCACATGTACCCGGTCGGACTGCTCATGGGACTGGGCTTCGACACCGCCACCCAGGTCGCCCTGCTCGTGCTCGCCGCCGGCTCCGCCGCGCTCACCCTGCCCTGGTACGCCATCCTCGTCCTGCCGGTGCTCTTCGCCGCCGGGATGAGCCTGTTCGACACCGCCGACGGCATCTTCATGGCCCGCGCCTACGGCTGGGCATTCCTCAAACCCGTCCGGAAGGTCTTCTACAACCTGACCGTCACCGTGCTCTCCGTCGTCGTCGCACTGGTCGTCGGGGTCATCGTGCTGATCGGGCTGCTCACGGAGAAGCTCGGCATCGACACCGGCCCACTGGCCGCCATCGGCACCCTCGACCTGAACTACGTCGGCTACACCGTCGTCGCCCTGTTCGTGATCACCTGGCTCGTCGCGTTGGCGATCTGGAAGTTCGGCCGGATCGAGGAGCGCTACAGCACCACCCCCAGCCCGGGCAGCCCGCGCCCGGGCCACTGACCACCACGAGCGGTTCGAGCAACAGGCCGGCCCGGCCCCGCAAATCGGTCTAGTCCTGTCGCGAGACGAGTGGCGCGGCGGTGGATCGCAGTGTCCACCGACCAGGCGATCCCCGAAGCTGGGTGGCGGTCAGGGGGGCGATGTCGATGCGCCAGAACGCCGAGAGCGGGGCGCCGATCGCGACGAGCACCGCAGACCGCACGACAGCCGAATGGGTGACCGCCACCGTGTGACCATCGTCGGGCACCGTGTCGAGCCAGTCGGCCACGCGGGCCAGCAGCTGCACGCGCGACTCGCCGCCGTGCGGCGCCGCGTCGGGCTCAGACAACCACGCCGTCACGGCGTGCGGCTCCGCAGCAGCGACCTCGTCAAGCGTCCGGCCCCGCCACCGTCCGAGGTCCCAGTCGGCCAGCGCCGGTTCGATCACGGCCGAGAACCCCAGCCCATCGGCGGTCTGGCAGCACGCCGGCGCCGGCGAGGTCAGGACCCGGACCGCCCGGGGCAGCCGCCCGCGGGCCTGCTCGACCCAGCCCGCCCCCCGGGCGTCGAGCGGCTCGTCCGAGGCGAACGCGGCGGAGTTGGTGGCCGAAGTCGACGAATGGGACACCAGTGTGATCCTGCTGCTCATCAACCCCTCCGAAGCGTCCTGACGGCCCTTGACACCGATCCGGCCCGCACCCACACTTCTCATCTGAATATCTGTTCAGATGAGAGAAGGCGCCGTCCCGGAAGTGCGTGGACGGCAGCCTCCCCGACAAGGAGATCCGATCATGGCTCAGGCGGCGGCACTGCCCGCGTCCACCCCGGTGACCATCCCCCTGAACCAGCTCCTCCCGTGGGCGGTGTTCGCCGGGGTCATCCTGCTCTCGCTGCTGTATCTGGTGGGCCTGGACCAGGGCGCCACGTCGCTGATCTCGGGCAGCATGCTGCACGAGTTCGTGCACGACGGGCGCCACCTCCTCGGCTTCCCCTGCCACTGACGGCCAGGACACCCATCATGGTGAGGACCCTGCTGATCCGGGGCATGATCGCCGGGCTGGTCGCCGGTCTGGCCTACTTCCTGTTCGCCTATCTGTTCGGGGAACCTCCCGTCGAGGCGGCCATCGGCTACGAGGACCAGGTCGCCACCGCGGCGGGCGAGGCCTCCACCGAGGAGCCGCTGGTCAGCCGCGGGATCCAAGCCACCCTCGGGCTGGCCACCGCCGCACTGATCTACGGCGTGGTGGTCGGTGGCATCCTGTCGCTGGTGTACGCCTCGGTGGTCGGGCGAGTCGGACGGCTCAGCGCGCGGGCGACCGCGGCGGTGATCGCGGGGATCGGGTTCGTCGCCGTGGCTCTCGTCCCGTTCATCAAGTACCCGGCCAACCCGCCCGCCTCGACGCTCGACACCACGGTCGGGCAGCGCGCCGGACCCTTCCTGGTGCTGATCATCGCGTCGGTGCTGCTCGCCGTCGGTGCGGTGATGCTGGGCCGCAGCCTCGCCGTGCGGATGGGTTCATGGAACGCCACCCTGGTCGCGGCCGCTGCCTATCTTGGCGCGGTGGGGATCGTCGGGTTCCTCCTGCCGACGGTCGCCGAGACCCCGACCGACTTCCCGGCCACCGTGTTCTACGACTTCCGGGTGGCGGCGATCGGCGGTCAGCTCGTGCTGTGGACCGTAGTCGGGCTCGTGTTCGGTGCGTTGATCGATGGCCGGTCGCGGCGGCGCTCCAGCAGCACAGTCGATGCCGCCGCTGGATAGTCCAGGGCTCGTTCCCCCGTCGTGTCGGCCTGGCCGCCGCGACGGGGAACGCCGCTTCCGCGAACGAGGAATGCGCCGCGAACGAGGAGTGCGCCGGGTGAGCCATCCCCGACAGGTCGTCGGCTGGGCGGCCTGGTTCGCCGTGCTCGGCGATCCCAGCCGTCTCATGCTGCTCGTCCTGATCGCCCGCGACGGTCCGATCTCGGTCTCGGATCTCGCCGCGGCGAGCGGGCTCAAGGCCACCACGGTGTCCCACTCGCTCCGCCTGCTGCGCGTGCACGACATGGTGCGCACCGCGCGTGACGGGCACACCGTCCTGTACCGGTCGGCCCCCCACCCGGTCACCGACCTGCTCGACCGCGTGCTAACCCCCGCCGGACCTGCCCACGAGGATGCCGCCCCCCGATAAGCTTGCTCCTGCTTTGCACCCTCGGCCCTGCTGCCCACCGCCGTGCTGTTGCCCCGACGTCCGGCGCCACCGCTCACGAGGGCGGGCTCGAAACATCTCCGATGGAGGTGCGCAACGTCCCCAGCACGGATCGCCCCCACCACCTTCTGCAGATCGAACGCACCCCGCGGTTCCCATGCAGGAGCGGGTAGCTGGCCGACCGAACACCTACAAGCAGTGTCATTTTGCGTGGCGCCGGCCGGACTGCCGTTCAGCCGTCGTTCCACAGATGCGTCAGCGGAATGAGAGTGCTGGCGTCACGTAGACGAGAGTGGGTGCTGGCGGTCCAGCAGGAGGGCGTATCGGGCGTCGTCGGTGAGTTCGAGGTCGCGGGCTCGGTGTCGACGGCGGACGAGTCCGAGCTGCTGGAGCCGGACGGCTGCGTCCGCGCTGATGGTGCGGTGGCGCTCGGAGCAGCGGATGTCGGGGTCGGCGGCTGCGTAGAGCACGCGGACAATGTCGACGTCGAGGGCCTCATCGGCATAGGTGAGCCGGTGCAGCGCCTCACGCTGGGCCGTGGTGAGCAGCCCGGGCCGCGGCGCCACGCCGTGCACCGCGCGGCCGTCGGCGACGACGTCCACGTCGAGGCGGACACCGCGGTCGGCCAACGTGTCGTCGAGGTCGGCGATGGCCGCGGCCAGCCGGGGCAGCGGCCACCCGAGCACGTCGGCCAGCCCGGCCCGGCTGACCGCCGCCGTCTGCTGTCCGGCCGCCGCTGGCCGTGGGAGGGTGGCCAGCGCGGCTTCCAGCACCTGAGCGTCGGCCGCCACCTCGGGCTCGGCCAGGGCGTTGCGTTGGGCGGCGCGCTGGGGGGCGCGGAACAGCTCCACCGGGTGCAGGTCCAGGACCTGGCACAGCCGCTCCAGCAGCCCCAGCGGCACGGCGTCGTGGCCGCCGTCCTGCCAGAGCCGGACCGGGCCGGTCACCGCGGCCACCCCGACCCGCTCGGCGAGCTGGGCATGGGTCAGCCCGGCCGCGATCCGCCGCTGCTCCACCACCTCCCAGTTGATGACCAGCCGCCGCACCGGGCGGCGGCCCGCCGTGGCTCGGGGTCGGCGCGGCGCCCGGGTCACGCCCACCTACCGCGCAGGTCGTGGACCTCGACGCCGCGGAACACCGGCCCCAGCGCCGGGACGCCGGTGTAGGCCGCGCCGCGGTCGAGGACGTTCTGCAACGCCTGTTCCCCGATCACCGTCCCCGGCTCGGTCCCGACGAACAGCCCGGCCCCACCTGCGCCGGTCTCCGACGAAGTGGCGGGGTCGTCGTGGGCGACGCGCTGGGCGTGGTGTTCGAGGATCGCCGCCCGGACCATCCCGGCGACGGGGGCGGGGATCCGGTAGAGCGTCCGCTCAGCGATCAGGAGCTGGTCGGGCCCGGTGTCGTGCACGTCGCGCACGCGCAGCGACCGCAGCGCGGCGGAGCGCAGCCCGGTCACCCTCGCGATGGCGAGCGCGGCGGCCGCGGTGGGGGAGCACAACCCGCGCAACCGCTCCACGGTGACCGGGTCCAGCCGGGGCGCGTAGCTGACCCCCGCGGCGGGCAACCCGGGTCGCCGGCGCGGGAGCTTCAGGAACACCCCTGCGGTGCAGAACCCGGCCTGCACCGCCCGGACCCGGGTGAGGACCTCGTCGAGGCTGGTGGCGTCGATGGTGTGGCGTTGCAGCGCCGCGGCTGCGTGGTGCGGGTCGATCGATGCCAGCCCGGTGCCGGGTCGGGTCCAGCGGCGCGCGAGGTCCCGCGCGGCCAGCAGGGTGGGCCGGTAGACCGCGTCGACGCGGGCGAACCCGGCCGGGTCGAGCAGCCGCCGCGCCGCGGTGCGGAACAGCGGGAACTCCACATCGGGCACCTCAGGGAACGGGCCGAGCACCGGCTCCGCTGGGGTCGGTAGCAGCGCCAGCGCCACCCGCCACGGACGGACCGGCGCCAGGCCCGCGCCGGTGCCGTCGAGAGCGGCGCGGTGCCCGGTGCCGAGCCCGCCCTGGTGCACGACCAGCCACAACTTGGTGCCCGCGGCCGCGGTGAGCGCGGCCAGCTCCCGCCACCGCGACGGCGGCAGCAGGTGCGCCCGCAGCACGACCAGATGCTCGATCCGTTCCGCGCGCAGCCACATCCCGGCCAGCGCCCACCCCCGCCGGCTCACCCCCTCCGCCACGAGGCCGCCGGGACGCTTCCCGAGCGCGACCAGCACGTCCTCACCCAGCACCGGCAACGGCGCCGCACCGGAGCGCGGATGACACACCACCACGCCGTGGTCCGGGTCGTGACGGGCGCCCAGCTCGGCCACGCACTCGCCGGTGTCGTCCGGATCGACCAGCACCCCCACGGCCGCCGACAGGCCGCTGCTGGTGGCCGCAGCGCTGGTCGGTGAGGTCATCAGCGGGTGGCGGCGCCGGCGCGGGTGCCGCCGTGCAGGGCGAACGCGTTGCGCGCGATCGCCTCGTCGATCCGGTCCCGCCCGCCGGCCCGGCACAGCTCGACCGCGGTGGCGGTGAACGCCGCCCAGTCACGCAGGTTGCCGTGCGCGAAGTGGTCATCGACGAACAGCAACGTCTCGGCCGCGACCTCGGCGTAGACCGGGTGGAACCGGGGCATCAGCGCGCACACCTGCTCACCGGTCAGCTCCCGGAACACCACGCGGCGGTAGATCCGCGAGCGCAGCATCGGCTCCCGGGCCAACACCTTCCACGCCCCGTCCCCACCGACCAGCAGCAACGCGAACCGGGTCAGCCGGTGATCGTGCAGATAGCGCAGGAACTCGATGCACTCCCGGTTGAGCTGCTGCGCCTCATCGACCACCAGCAACCGTTCCCGCGGGTCCCGGCCGCGGTGATCAGCCAACTCCTCGAGCAGCTCGGCGGTCAGCGCAAACCGGTCGCGCCGGCCCGTGACCGGCACCCGGGTCAGCTCCTCCAGCAGGGTGGCCGCGACCAGCCGCATCGTGGGCCGCGACGGGAACGACACCCAGCACGCCGCCACCTCACCGACCCGCCGCGCCAGCGCCCGCTCCACGGCGAAGGTCTTGCCCAGCCCAGCCGGGCCGTGCACCGCGCCCATCGCCTGGGTCCGCACCAGATCGGCCACCGACTGATCGACCAGGCTCAGTTCCTCGGTGGGCAGCGTGGCCGCCCCGTCGATGTCCAGGAAGTGCCGCACACTCATCACCGCCCACCCTCCGTTCGAGACGACTGCGCGGGATCGCCCGCTGGCTGGGCGGCGCGGGACGACTCCTCGTCGACGTCGACGTCGACGGACGGCGGCGGCGTGGTTGCCGGGTCGGGCGGGTTCCAGTACTCGAAGTCGCGGTGCAGGTTGAGCAGGTCGGTGCGGCCCAGCCGCTGCAGGTCCCGATCCCGCGCCTCCCAATCCCGCTCCCCACGGTCGCGTTCGCTGCGGCGCCGCTCGGCGCGGGCGGTGTTCATGCCGGGAGCTTCGCCGGCGGCGATCCGGGCCGCGCTGCTGTCCACCGATCAGGCCGGCCACAGCAGCCCGACCAGTGGCCCGGTGCCCAGGTAGGCGGCGACGGTGCGACGGGCCCGGGAGCCGGCGAGTTCCCCTGCGAACCCGCGCGCGATCACCTCGGGTGCACCGAACTCGGCCACCGCCGCGCCAACCGCCACCCCCCGGTGCGCGCCGCATCGGACCCGGGTCTCGATCGCGTCCTGCAGGCCGTCGCGCAACTCGTCGAGGATCGCGGCGCGCGTCGCCCGCGGCCCGACCAGGCGGCTCGCCACCGCGTCGAGGTAGTCCTCGACCGTGCGCTCGGCTACGTCGCCGCCGGCCATGACTGCCTCGCCAGCAGCGCTGACACCGCGGAGGAGAACTCCGCCCAGCCCGCGCGGGTCGTGTCCAGTGCCGCGATCCCGGCTGCGGTGAGCTCGTAGCTGCGCCGGCGACGCCCTGAGGTGTGTGACCACTGGCTGCGCACCAGCCCGGCCCGCTCCAACCGGTGCAGGGCCGGGTACACGGTGCCGGTCGGCAGATCGATCTGACCGTCGCTGCCGGTCCGCAGCTGCTCGATCACGCCGTATCCGTGCAGCGGCCCCGGCTCCAGGGCGGCGAGCAGCAGCCCGTCCAAGTGCCCTTTCAACGCCTCCGCCCGCATACCTAGCAACGCTACTCCTTTGCGGTATCCCGCCAGCAGATCGAAGCGTCGCCCTGCCCAACAGGGGTAGCGTCACTACCTATAGCAACACTACTGCGTGGGAGGTCGACCGTGGACCTTGCGGCCGCCCTGGCCGGGACGGTGGCCGTGCATGTCGGATGCGGCGTCGTCGCGGTGGCCTGCGGGGCAGGGGCGATGCTGACCCGCAAGGGCAGCCGTCGGCACCGGCGTTTCGGCCGGTTCTATCTCACCGCTCTGGCCGGGCTGGGTCTGACCGCGCCCGTCCTGGCTGCGGTGGATTGGGCCCATCGGTGGCATCTGGCCGTGCTCGGCGTGTTCGCCCTCGGCGCGGCCGCTACGGGTCTCGCCGCGGTGCGGCTTCTGCGCCCGGCCCGGCTCGCGGTTCACATCACCGGCATGAGCACCGCCTACATGATCATGCTCACCGCGTTCTACGTCGACAACGGGCCGCGGCTGCCGCTGTGGAACCAGCTCCCGGTCCTGGCGCTGTGGTTCCTCCCGGCCGCCGTCGGAGCCCCGGTGCTCATCCGGGCGCTGCGCCGCTACCGCCGGCCGCGACCTGCGCCGCGATGACCCGACCGGTCCAGCCGTTCGGCGGCGTCATTGGTCGGGTCCGCGACATGGCTTGACCTTGTACGTGGGTACAGGGTTCATCCTGGTGGCGTGAGGACGAGCGAGATGGCCGCGCGGGCGCGGGTGAACCCACAGACCCTGCGGTATTACGAGCGGCGCGGGTTGCTACCCGAGCCGGCGCGGTCACCGGCGGGATACCGGGCCTACGGCCCGCAGGCCGTGCAGATCGTGCAGTTCATCAAGCGGGCCCAAGACCTCGGGTTCGCCCTCGACGACGTCGAGTCCCTGCTCGAGCTCGCCGATGGCGGCCCCGAAGGGTGCGAGGCGACCCGGGCGCTGGCGACCGACAAGATCGCCGATCTGGACGCGCGGATCGCGGACCTGCAAGGGATGCGAGCGGCGCTGGCCCGTCTGGTGCAGACGTGCGCGCAGCCGCGGGACCGGCGGGAGTGCCCGATCCTCGCCGAGATCAGCGCCGACCCCGATCCGAAGGACGGCGATCCGGGGGCCCGGTCATGACACTTCCGAACCCGGGGCAACCGCTGCGCGTCGAGTCGCTGTGCGACACCGGGCAGGCAGGCCTCGGCGCCCGGCTCACCGGCTTGCCTACACCGGTGCGGCTGCTACACCGCGAGGTGCTGCGGGCGTTCCTGTCCACGGGGCAGCCGCCCTACCGCGACGACCTCGCGGTGAGCGGTGGGGTGGACCGGGACGACGCGTTCGGACAGCTCGCCGACCTCGACGTGGTGCACCTGGGCGCCGATGGACGCGTGCTGGTGGCCTATCCGTTCTCCGGGCGCCCGACCGGGCACACCGTGCAACTCGACAGCGCCGACAGCGCCGGCGGTGCGGGCGGGCCGGTGCTGCACGCGATGTGCGCGATCGACGCGTTGGGTATCCCGCTGATGACCGGCCGGAACGGGGTGATCACCTCGGCCGACCCCGGCGGCGGGCACCCGGTCCGGGTCGAGCGTCGCGGCCAGGACTGGCGGTGGGCACCCGAGGACACCGCGGTTCTGCTCGCGCAGCAGAGCAGTGGCTGCGGCGCGGCCGCCGACTGTCTGTGCCCGACGATCACCTTCCACACCAGCCGCCGGCGCGCCGAGGACCACCTACGGACCCGGCCCGGGCTGACCGGTGTCGTGCTCGACCAGGCCCAGGCCGTCGAGACCGCCCGGCGGTCCTTCGCCCACCTTCTCGACCCGACCCCCCAGGCGGTGCACCCGAGGGCGGAGACCGGGCACCCCAGGGCGGAGGCCCCGGCCGCGACAACGCAGCGCGTGTCGGTGGAGATGCTGCACACCGAGGGCTGCCCGAACGCCACCGACTACCTGCCCCGACTGCGCCAGCTGGCGGCCGCCGCCGGCGTGACCGAACCGGTCCTGGTGCGCCTGGTCGCCGATCCCGAGCAGGCCCAGCGCGAGCGGTTCCTCGGCTCACCGACCATCCGCATCGACGGCCACGACGTCGACCCCGGCGCCGCCGCCCGCCGCGACTACGGGCTCAGCTGCCGCCTCTACACCGGCCCCGACGGGCTGCGCGGCACCCCGCCGGACGAGTGGGTCCTGGCCCTGCTGCGTCCCGACACGACCGACGGCCCGACCACCGAGGGGCACAGCAGATGAGTTCGATCGACTTCCCGGAGCTGCGCCGGCTACTCGACGGCGGTGCGCAGCTGGTCGAGGTGCTACCCGCTCAGGAGTACGCCGAGATGCACCTGCCCGGCGCGCTCAACATCCCGCTCAAGACCCTCGACGCCGCCACCACCGCGGACCTCGACCCGCAGCGCCCCGTGATCGTCTACTGCTGGGACGGGCTTTGAGACATGAGCCCGCGAGCCGCGTGCCGGCTCTCCGCGCTCGGTTTCACCCAGGTCCACGACTACCTGCCCGGCAAGGTCGACTGGCTCGCCCGCAACCTGCCCGTCGAGGGGACCGGGGTCGACACCGCGACCATCGGCCGGCACCTGCGCCACGACGTCGCTACCGCGGGGCCCGAGGACACCGTGGGCGAGGTCCGCGCCCGGATCGCCCACACCGCGCCCGGCGTCGCGCTCGTGACCAGCACGGAGGGAATCCTGCTCGGCCGGCTCCACCGCACCACCCTCGCCTCCCTCGACCCCGCCACGGCGGCGGTCGAGGTGATGGAGCCCGGGCCGTCCACGCTGCGTCCGCACGAACCCGCGGCCGAGGTGCGCTCTCGGCTGGAGAACAAGGACCTGAGCTATGCGATCGTCACCGACCCCGACGGACGACTCCTCGGCACCGTCCACCCCGCTGACCTGCCGTGAGCACCCGGTGTTGAGCAGGTGGACAAGGTACGGCCCAGCGCTACCCTGCACCGATGAGGCGAGTCCTGCTAGGCGCGGCGGCGGTGTACCTGCTGTTCGCGGTGATCGGACGATTCGTCGAGGCCATGGGCGCGGTCACCTGCGACTGCGCCCCGGACTGCTGGTGCAACAAACCCGGCCTGAGCACCCTGCGCTGGGTCTTCCCGGCCGGCCACCGCACACGCGCCGGCTCCGCGTAGCCCCTGCCCGGGCATCGCCTCACGGCCCGCACGGCGCCCGCACCGCATGACCGGCCCTGCCCGAGTCGGGCTGGGCACGGTGTTCGCCGCGCCCGCCTACCGACGGCTGTGGTCGGCGCGCACCGCATCACAGTGCGGGGACGTGTTCGCCACCGTGGCGCTCGCGCTGCTGGTCTACGACCTGACCGGCTCGGCGCTCGGGGTCAGCGCGGTCGTGTTCGCCGAGATCCTGCCGGTGCTGCTGCTCGCCCCGCTGGCCGGGACGCTGATTGACCGGCTACCGCGGGTCGCGGTGATGATCGCCGCGGACCTGTGGCGTGCCGGGTTGGCCGCCGCGCTGATCCTGCTCGGGAACAACATCGCCGCCGTCTACGTGATCGCGTTCGGGCTCTCGCTCGGCGCGGTGCTGTTCAACCCCGCCGCCAACAGCGCGCTGCCCACGCTCGTCAAGGACGCGGAGCTGGTGGCCGCAAACAGCGGCATCTGGACCGCGGCGGTGCTGGCCCAGATCGCGCTCGCCCCACTCGCCGGAATCCTCTACACCGCGTTCGGTGCCGGTCCCGCGTTCGGCATCAACGCCGCCAGCTTCGCCCTAAGCGCCGCCCTGCTCACCGGTCTGCGGCTACCCACCCAGCCGCGCCCGACCCAGCGGCGCGGGTTCTTCGCCGACGTCCTCACCGGGTTTCGCCTGCTCGCCGGGGATCGGCTCCTGCGAGCACTCGGCGCCGGACAACTGCTCGCGGCATTGTCTGCCGGCGCGACCAGCGCCCTGCTGGTGGTGCTGGCCCGCGACCACCTACACCTCGCACCCAGCGGCTACGGGCTACTGCTCGGCGCGATCGGACTCGGCGCCGTGCTCGGGCCGTTCCTGCTGACCCGGCTGGTCGATGATCCACGGCGGCCGCTATTCGTATTCAGCCCCTACGTCCTGCGCGGCCTGGTCGACCTTGTGCTGGCGACGTTCACCGCGCTCCCTATCGCGCTGGTCGCGCTCGCCGTGTACGGAATGGGCACCTCCAGCGGCGCGGTCACCTTCAACTCCCTACTCCAAGCCCACACACCCGAACACACCCGCGGCCGGATCTTCGCCACCTTCGACGCGTTCTGGCAGCTCGGCCGGCTCATCTCCCTGCTCGTCGGCGGGCTACTCGCCGCCGCGATCGGCATCCAGGCCGTCTACTACCTCGGCGGCGCCCTGTTGCTGCTCGCCGCCGGCATCGGCTGGACCACGACCCGCTCGCAGAACGCCACAGCCCTGGCGAACGGCCCGGGAGCCGCGCCCGGCTCACACCCATGACGTCATGAAACGACCGCCTTCGGACGCTGTGCCGTCGCGAACCTCTCGCCAGAGCGCCGGCACCACGAACGCGGCTAAGTGCGCCAACTAGCTCCAACAGCACCCCGCCATCTACTACTGAAGATCACAACCTGCGGATCCTCGGAGCGGTTCATGATCGTCGACAGACGGTCATTTCCCGACACACACCCCCAACCGCGCACGCACGAGGTGCGACCCGGAACAGATACACCCGGGGGTATGTTGGTGAGAGTGGAGGTGGCGACATGGAGATGACTCCCGCCCTGGTGGGCGACGCTCTGGTCCGGTTGCGACGCGCGCAGGGCCAACTGGCCGGCGTGATCCGGGCGATCGAGGGGGGTGGGGACTGCGCGGAGGTGCTGACCCAGCTGGCCGCGGTCTCCCGTGCTCTGGACCGGGCGGGTTTCAAGATCGTCGCGAGTGGGATGCGGCACTGCCAGGCGGCCCGGGACCGGGGTGAGCAGCCGCCGATGACCGAGGACGAGCTGGAGAAGCTGTTCCTGTCGCTGGCCTGATCCGCGAGCCCCGACCTCCCGTGGCGTAGCCGTGGGTAGCAGCCAAGGCAGAAGTGTGTTTCCTGGATACCCCACCGGGTATCCGTGACCAGGAGGTGTTGCATCGTGTCGATGCGCGAGATGGACGTGGAGCAGTTCGCGGCGGGACGTCGTGAGGACATGGCCGTGGTGGATGTGCGCTCCCATGAGGAGTTCGTGTCGGGCCACGTACCTGGGGCGGTGAACATGCCGCTGGAGCGGGTGATCACCGATCCGGGCCGCTATGCCGGGCAGGAGTTGTACGTGATCTGTCAGTCCGGGGGTCGCAGCGCCCAGGCGGCGCAGGCGCTGGCCGCTGCCGGCGCGCAGCCGGTGTCGGTGGCCGGCGGGACCGCCGGCTGGATCAGCTCCGGGCGCCCGGTGGACACCGGGGCCCGATGAGCGCCCCGCCAGTCCGATCGAACCGACGAAACGAAGGAGATCTGTCGTGATCGACGTCAACGTGATCGAAACGTCCTCGCTGGGTGACCGCAGCTACCTGGCCACCGACGGGGAGGTGGCGGTGGTGGTCGACCCGCAGCGAGACGTGGACCGGGTCCTGGCCCTGGCCGGGCGGCTCGGGGTGCGGATCTCGCACGTCGTGGAGACCCACGTGCACAACGACTACGTCTCCGGCGGGCTGGAGCTCGCCCGCCTCACCGGCGCGGCCTATGTGATGTCGGCGCGCGACGATCTGGCGTTCGCCCGCACCGGCGTGGTCGACGGTGACGTGCTGGAGGCCTCGCCGCGGCTGCGGCTGCGGGTGCTGGCCACCCCGGGGCACACCTTCCATCACCTGTCCTACGTGCTGGAGGGCCCGGACGGGCCGCAGGGGGTGTTCACCGGCGGGTCGCTGCTCTACGGCACCACCGGGCGTACCGACCTGCTGGGTGACGAGCACGCGGAGGCGCTGGCTCGGGCCCAGCATGCTTCGGCCGCGTCGATGGCCGACGTGTTGCCCGACGGGGCGCAGGTGTGGCCGACCCACGGGTTCGGCAGCTTCTGCACCGCCAGCCCCGCCTCGGGCAACGACTCCACGGTCGGGCACGAGAAGGAGGTCAATCCCGTGTTGCGGTTGGCCCGCGACGAGTTCGTCCGCCACACGCTGGCCGGGTTGGGTGCCTACCCCGCCTACTACGCGCACATGGGCGCGCTCAACACCGCCGGACCGGCGCCGGTCGACCTGCGCCCGCCGACCATCGCCGACCCGGCCGAGCTGGCGCGCCGCCTGGCCGACGGGGAGTGGGTGGTCGACCTGCGCCACCGCAAGGCCTACCTCGACTCGCACCTCACCGGAACGGTGAGCCTCGGCCTGGACGGGCCGATGGCGACCTGGCTGGGCTGGATGGCCCCCCACGACGCACCGATCACCCTGCTCGGTGAGGACCGCGCGCAGGTCGCGCAGGCCCAGCGTGAGCTGGTCCGTATCGGCGTCGACCACGTCGTGGCCGCCGCCACCGGTGAGCCCGGGGACCTGGCCGACGCGGCCCAGCTGGCTGGGTTGCCGAGCGCGAGTTTCGCCGACCTGGCCGCGGAGCTGTCCGGTCGGCGGGTCGCGGACCTGCCGCCCGCTCAGGTGGTCCTCGACGTCCGGCTGGGCACCGAGTGGGCCGCCTCGCACGTCCGCGGCGCGGTGCACGTCCCGCTGCCCGAGCTGGACGCCCGGCTCGCCGAGGTGCCCGACGGCGCGGTGTGGGTGCACTGCGGCAGCGGCTACCGCGCCACCGCGGCCGCGTCGCTGCTGGCCCGCGCCGGGCGGACGGTGGTGGTCATCGACGACATGTTCGACGACGCCGCGGATGCCGGTGTCCCGCTGACACCCACCTCGTGAGCAGGTCCCGGACCCGTGGCCCAAGGCGGGCACGGTGATCCTCGCCGGCGTGTTCGGCCTGGTCATCGGCGCCGCGCTGGGGCTGCTCGGTGCGGGTGGCTCGATCCTGGCCGTCCCGGCCCTGGTCTACGGGGTCGGCCAACCGGTGGCGGCCGCGGTGTTCGGGTCGCTGCTGGTGGTGTCCGTGTCGGCGGCCGGCGGCGTGGCAGCGAGGTTGCGGTCCGGCATGATCCGGTGGCCGGTAGCGCTGGTGTTCGGCGCGGCGGGCATTCCCACCGCGTTCGCGGGGGCCGCGCTCGGCCGCCTGATCGCCGACCGGTGGCTGCTGGTGGCGTTCTCGGTGCTGATGGTCGTCGTCGCGGCCCGGATGCTGCGCGGCAACCCCGAGGAGGCGACCGGCGGCGCGTGTCGGATCCGCGACGGGCGGGTCGACTGGCGCAGCTGCCTGCCCAAGGCGCTCGCCGCCGGCGCCGGGGTCGGGGTGCTGACCGGGCTGTTCGGGGTGGGGGGCGGTTTCCTCATCGTTCCCGCCCTGACCCTGCTGCTCGGGCTGAGCGCCGCAGAGGCCATCGCCACCTCGCTGGTGATCGTCACGATCACCTCGCTGGCCGGGCTGTCCGCGCACGCCGCCGACGCCGCGAGCGTGGACTACGGCGTGATCGCCGTGTTCGCCGGCGCCGCCCTGCTCGCGTCGCTGGCCGCCGGGCGCGTGGCGAACCAGCTCCCGGCCGCGGCGCTGCGGCGCGGGTTCGCCTACCTGATCCTGGCCGTCGCGGTCGGCGTCGCCGCCGCCGCGCTGCTCGCCCCGGCCGCACTGAGCAGCGGCTGACACACACACGACCGACAACTTGACGAATGGAGCATTCGCAATGGACTACAGCATGACGATCACCCTGGATCTGCCCTACGACCAGGCGGTCCCCGCGGTCAAGGCGGCCCTGGCCGAGCAGGGGTTCGGGGTGCTCACCGAGATCGACGCCCGCGCCACCCTCAAGGAGAAGCTCGACCACGACATGGAGCCCTACGTCATCCTGGGCGCCTGCAACCCCCAGCTCGCCCACCGCGCCCTCGACGTCGACCGGCAGATCGGGCTGCTGCTGCCCTGCAACGTCGTGGTCCGCGCCGACGGCGACGACCGCAGCATCGTCTCCGCCCTGGACCCGCAGGTCATGGTCACCATCCCCGAACGCGAAGACCTGCGCCCCGTCGCGGACGAGGCCGGGGTACGCATCCGGGCCGCACTCGACGCACTCACCAGCGACTGACCCGCAGACCAAAACAGGCACGACGAGACGACGGGAGTGGAACGACCATGATGGACGGCTCGATGATGGGATGGTTCTGGATCTGGCCGGTACTGGTGCTGATCGGCCTGGTGCTGCTGGGCTACCTCGCCTACCGGCTCACCCAGAACCGCCGACCCGGCGCGGACACCGCCGCGGCGGCGGGGCCGACCTCGGCACGGCAGATCCTCGACGAGCGCTACGCCCGCGGCGAGATCGACGACGACGAGTACCGCAAGCGCCGCGACGAGCTGGCGTGACCCCGGCACCGATCAGCCGGCGCCGCGCGATCGTCCTGGGCGGGCTCGGCGCCGCCGCCGTCGCCACCGGTGCGACGGGCTGGATCGGCTCCGGTACGGGCAGCCGGCTGCGGCCCGCCGACACCGGCGCAGAGCTGCGCCAACCGCAGGTCCTGGACAGTGCGGGCGGGCGGCTGCAGGTCGAGCTCACCGCCGCGGCGGGGGTGCGGCTGGCCGGTCGGGACACCCAGGGCCTGGGTTTCAACGGCACCGCACCCGGGCCGACGCTGCGGGTGCACCCCGGTGACGAGCTCGCGGTGCGCCTGACCAACCGGCTCGACGAGCCCACCAACCTGCACACCCACGGGCTGCGGGTGTCCCCAGAGGGCAACAGCGACAACCCGTTCCTGCGGGTCGACCCCGGCACCTCGTTCGACTACCTCTACCGGATCCCGGAGGATCACCCGGCCGGCACCTTCTGGTACCACCCGCACCACCACGGCATGGTGGCCGATCAGATCTTCGGCGGGCTCGCCGGTGCGCTGCTGGTCGCCCCGGCGGGCGCCGACCCCGACCTGGCGGTGGTCGAGGACCGGGTGCTGCTGGTCACCGACACCACCCTCGACGGTGACGGCGGGCTGGTCGAGGTGAGCGCGATGGACCGGGCGATGGGCCGCCAAGGCGAGCTGGTCCTGGTCAACGGCCAGCACCAGCCCGTCATCCCCGCCGTTCCCGGCGGGACGCAGCGCTGGCGGGTCGTCAACGGCTGTGTGTCGCGGGTACTGAGCATCCGCCTCGACGGGCACCAGCTCGTCCGGGTCGCCCAGGACGGCACGTTCCTGCCCGCCCCGGTCGACGCGGACCGGGTGATGCTCGCCCCGGGCAACCGGGCCGACGTGATCGTCCGCCCCACCGGCACCGGCCGCTACCCGCTGATCGCCGACGCCGTCGACCGTGGTGGCATGGGCGCGATGATGGGCGGCGCCGCCGCGAGCAGCGGGCCCGTCACCCTCGCCACCATGGTCACCGCCGGGGCGCCGGTCACCGCACCGCCGCTGCCCACCGCACTGCTCGCCGAGGCGCCCGCCCCAGGGCCGGTGACCGGGCGGCGGCAGATCACCTTCCAGATGGGCATGGGCGCAGGCGGGATGGCCTTCACCATCGACGGCCGCGCCTTCGATCCCAAGCGCGACGACCAGACCATCGCCCTGGGCTCCACCGAGGAATGGACGATCACCAATCCCGGCCCGCTCGCGCACCCGTTCCACCTGCACGTCTGGCCGTTCACCGTGCTCGAGTCCAGCGACGCCACCCCACCGACCGGGGTGCCGCAGGACGTCGTGCTCGTCCCGGCCCGCGGCTGGGTCCGGCTCCGCATCCCGTTCACCACGTATTCCGGGCGCAGCGTCTACCACTGCCACATCCTCGACCACGAGGACGCCGGAATGATGGCCACCGTCAACGTCCGCCCGTGAGTGCGCCTCGACTCGGCCATCTCGCCGACCCGGGCCCGACCGCGGCGGCCGGCTCAGCGACCATCCATCCCACGACCCCTACCGACGAGGACGCCCCTGTGGCCCACGCCAGCCCCCGCCACGTCGACGCACGCACCGTTCGCGACTGGCTCGGCGATCCCGACACCGTGACCGTCATCGACGTGCGAAGCCCCACGGAGTTCGAGACCGTGCACATCCGCGGTTCCTACAACGTGCCGCTGGACATGGTCAATGAGCACACCGAGCAGCTCGCCGCTCACTTCGACCGGCAAGTCGTCCTCGTCTGCCAGTCCGGGACGCGGGCCGCGCAGGCTCACCAGCGTCTCGCCGGGGTCGGATCCGAGCGCGTGCATATCCTCACCGGCGGCATCTCCGCGTACTCCGGTGTCGGCGGGGACGTTGTGCGTGGCCGCGCCCGGTGGGCGCTGGAGCGCCAGGTCCGTCTCGTCGCCGGAACGCTCGTGCTCGCAGGGCTGACCGCGGGACTGCGTGCGCCGAGGGCACGTCTGCTCGCCGGCGGAATCGGGGCCGGACTCACCGTCTCCGCGCTCACAGACAGCTGCACAATGGCGTCGTTCCTGTCCGCGCTCCCATACAACCGCGGGCCTCGCGACCGCACGCCGGCCGAGGTACTCGCGGAGCTTCCCGCCACCCGGAAGGCAGCGTGAACCGCAGGCACCAACGCAGCACCGAGTTCCTGTAGCTGGCCCGCGATGATCGACGTGACGAACGGTTACCCGAGACGGAATTGATCTCGATCCGCGAACTGCGGTCAGCGTGCACCAGGGCGTCGCGGGACTGCCATCTCGTGGCGCCGACCCGCTGTCGTTCTACTGTCGTTCCACAGGAGGCGGCCATGTCTGCGATGGCCGCAGATGGGCCTGAGGTGGCGAGTGAGCGGTCGACGCACGCAGGGGCAGCAAGGATGGAGGACAGGGAACTGAAACGCCGGCTGCGGCGCACTGAGGGTGTCGTGGGTTGTGCAGCGAGTCGGACGGCGACGCTCGCCGTGGCGGACGTCGCCCGAGGATCCTGGGCGAGCCCTGAGCTCGCGCGCGTCCGCCAGGAGGGCGGCGGCGACGATGAGCCAGGCCATCGCCTGCGATCAGGCGCCGACCCCTGTTCGCCGACCTCGCGTCGGCTCGTCATCGTCGCCTGTCTCACTGAATGGAGATAGCCTCCTGGCCTGTCTCATCAACGAGAGGAGATCGGTATGGGAGCCCGAACCCGGCGACGCCCGGAGGGCCGAGCTGCGCGCCACGCCCTGGCCCAGCTGACCGAAGCCCGGGACGCAGTCGACGCCCGCCTGGAGGATCGCCGTCGTCGCGAGAACACCCTGCTGGAGCGCTACGCCGCGACCCTCGTCGAGCAGCAGCGGGTCGAGGAGGAGCTGACGTCCGGACTCGCGCGCCTCCAGGAGGAGGAGGCCCGGCTGCGCGCCCACACCGATCAGCAGCTCGCCGCGATCGAGGCAGAACGCGGCGACGTCCTCTGGGGCCTGAATGCCGAGGGACGAAGCGCTGAGGACCTCGCCCAGATCGCCGGCCTCCCACTGAAACGGGTCCGAACGATCCTGCGCAGCAGGAAGAACGGCGATGACAGCGCCGCGACCAGCGACAACGGCGAACACGTCGCGCCGACCGGTGGCGCGGCGGCAGGCGGGGGTGATGGCAACGGAGCCGCCGAGGGCGCCGGTTCCCCGGTCCAGACTGCCCCGGCTGAGCCGGGCGACGGTCTCTCCACGGCGCCCGCTCCGCAGCATGCGGGGGACACTCACGACTGACCCTCGTGCCGCACTCAGGGGCACCCGGGAGCAGCCCCATCTGCGCTGGTCGGGGCGATCGAGAGCATGCTCCCGGTGGCCCGGAGCAGCTACGAGGTGAGGTCGTCGTCGGGGAAGGGCGGCTTCCGCTCAGCGCGGGCCGCGGTGTGGCACAGGCGGCGGAACTGCTCGACTCCGGCCAGCGGATCGGCGGCGCCGAACGCGGCCGCGGTGAGGCTCTTCAGGTCCCAGCGGACGAGCAGGCCCTGCCGGGCCAGGACGAGTCCGACATGCCGGATGCCCCATCGGTCGGAGATGTCGAGCCAGGCGTAGCCGAGCACTTGCTGGAGCCAGGCTCGTACACGTCGTGGCTGGTCTGCGCGGGCGCTCACCTTGACGTCGAGCAATGTCGATCCGACCAGGAGGTCGGCGTCGGCGAAGTGGGGGATGAGGGCCGGCGAGGCGTACCCGATGCCTGGGCCCTGTGGCAGTCGCTCCGCTCCCCACGCCCTGAGCGTCGGGAGGTTCTCGCTGGTCGCGAGCGCGCGGACGAGGGCTGCCGCCTCGTGGACGCTGCCGTCCGGGACGGCCGCGCGAAGGACGTCGGTCGTGATGGGTGCGTGTTGCGCGACAGCGCTCAGAGCGCGGGGGCTGCGCCCGCTCCTGTACGCCGCTTCGGCCAGGGCCCACACGCCGTAGGTCCGCGCCAGGGCGCGTTCGGCTCCGGCGGTCGCTACGTGGCCGCAGGGCGCGTGCTCGCGGTGGAACAGGTGGCCTCGGGCGGCGAGGTCAGGGAAGACGCTGTCGCCCCAGGGGGGATCGGTGCTGGTCGCGCCCGGTGCGGGGACCTGGAGCCACTCGCGCGGCGACGGACGGAGCGTGTGAGCCATCGTGGCGACCTCGTCGGGCAGGCCGCGGTGGCTCGGAAAGGACAGGGCGATGCCGGCTGCGGCGTCGGGGGAGAGGAGTTGGCCGGCGAGCAGTCCCTGCAGCGCTGCGTAGGGCGGCGCGGGCTGGACGAGGGCCGCCAGCCGGGCGTCGACGATGCCGCCGACGAGCTGGCTGTCCGCACCTGGCGTCGGTCCCGAGTGGGTCGGCTGCGGCGCCCTCGCGGCTGTCCGTGCCACGTCTCGGGCGACCTGGTCGAGGCCCGTGAGTCGTTGCTGGCACCAGGCGGCGAGGGCCCCGGCGCGGAGTGCTGTGGTGAGCGGCACGGCGGACTCCCCCTCTCCCTGGTCGGCCTCTCTGCTCTGCACTCTCCACGGTCTGGCATCGAAGGATGCATCGGCCGTGGCGGCGCCCCAGACCGGAGCCCGGTGGCTCCTGGCAATCGTGCCGTCAGGAGCCACCGGGCTGCGGGGGCCTGGTGGCGGTCGGACGCCGCCAGGCGCCGCGGATCAGGCGGCGGTGGGCACGGGGGACTCGACCGGTGTGCCGCGGATCGCCTCGACGACGGCGGCCACCAGGTCGCGGGCGACGGGCGGGGTCACTGCGTTGCCTGCCATCCGCACCTGGTGCCGCTTCGTTCCGAGCAGGACGTAGTGGGGGGCGAACGCCATGCCCTCCTTGATCTCCCCCGGGCTCAGCATCCGGAACAGGCAGTCCTCGACGTCGAGCCCGGCCGCGCCGGCCATGAGCGCATCGCCCTCGACCGTCGTCTGGGTGGCGAGCGGGCTGGTCGCGGTTGCCCGGATGCGGCCGGTGTCGTACGCGTAGAGCATTCCCGGGCTCCAGACCAGGGACTGGTGGCCGGCGCTGGTGATGGTGCGCGCAGGCTCGCTGGTCGGGGTGCTCATCTCGGCTCCGCCGCTGTTGTTCCGCATCAGCAGTCCGTGGTGGGTTCCGCTGGCGGCGAAGGTGTCGAGGGGCTCGGTGACGCGCTTCGTGCGGTTCGTGCCCCGCAGCGGCACGACCACGACACCCTCGGTGTCGCGGGTGGTGCGGGCACGCAGCGGGCGTTCGGTCGGCTGGGCGACGTCGTTCCAGGTGCCTCCGGCAGGGACGAGCAGTCCGGTCTCGTTGCGGGCCGTCTGGACCCTGAGCGGGCGGTCGGCGGGCAGTGCCACCTTGCCGTCGCGGCCCTCTGCCGGGACCAGGAGCGCTGACGGCGGCGCGGTGGGACGGGGCGCGCCCAGGCTGTCGAGGGCCATCGGCGGGGCGGCGATGGCGCGGTGCTCGGTGGTGGTCAACGTGCGCAGGGGCTCCTCGACCGGCCAGGCCCGCACTCCGGGTCGGCGCTCGAAGGTGTTGCCCGCGGCCTCCAGCGCGATCGGGCCGTAGTAGCGGCGCAGCCCTGCGGCGATGCGGGCCATCGTCTTCGGCGCGAGGGGCCGCTTGCGATCACCGATCCGCTGTCCCGGCGAGGTCCAGTCGATGATGGCCGCGGCCGGGAGCACGTAGGGCTGGACGACGTCGTTGCGGCAGCTCACGTGCGGGCACCGGAACACGTACTGGGCGCCGTAGGAGCCGTGAGGCCGGTCGTGGTTCTTGGGTGCCCGCAGGGCGGTGACGACCTCGCCGCAGGTCGGGCACCAGGCCTGCGGCCGGGTCCAGCGGTCGAAGTCCGGTCGGTTGTAGCGCCGCTGCCAGAACACCACGTAGACGCGGTCCCGTAGCTGGGGGGCCGGGGCACCGAGCTGGTGTGCGAAGGCCGAGTTGAGGGTCAGGACCTGGTAGTCGTAGTCGAGGTTCCGCATGCGGGCGATCCACTTCGGGAAGTGGACCCATTTCAGCAGTGCGGGGACGTTCTCGACGATCACAGCTCGGTAGCGGTGGTGCTCGGCGAAGCGGGGCACGTCGTGCATCAGAGCGCGGGAGCGTTCGCCGGCGTCGAGCGGCAGGGGCGGTTCGTCGGTGGCGTCGTCGTCGACGAGCAGGTCGAACAGGCTGGGCTCGGTCTCGGGCTGGGCGAAGGTCTGCTTCTCGCCGCGGGCCGGGCTGAAGAAGGTGCAGCTGGGTGACGCCCACAGCAGGTCGGTGCCGGGGAACCGGCTCGGGTCGGCCTTCGCGATGTCGATGACGTCGTGCCCTGCGTCGGGCATGTTCTGGTTGTGGGTCTCGACGGCGAGGTCCCAGTGGTTGACCGCCATGACGCTTCGGACCCCGGGGACCTGTTCCGCGCCGAAGGAGGATCCGCCTCCGCCGCAGAAGAGGTCGGTCAGGCTGAACTCGCAGTCGTCGTAGGCACTTGGAACTGGTGTCCGGTGCAGCGTTCGCGGCATGAGGCGCTCCGTTCGGTTATGGGTGAACGGTTCGAGCTGTCAATCTCTCCCCGTAGTTATCACTATACCATATCTAGCCGATATCCGCTGGTGGTGGCGCCTTCGCGTGCGTCTCTACGTGCCTACTCCCGAGCGGCTCCGCCGCTTTTCATCGGGCTTCTTCTGAGCCCTTCCCTTTCCGCGACCAGGAACGGTTCTCTGCGTATTCCCAGATCCGTCGGCGCCGCCAGAATCGTCGCTTTCGGCCGGCGGGCGTCTCCTCGACCTGGTCCGGCTCGATGAACTGGCCGCGGCCGACGTAGCTGTTCACGGTCGCCGAGCCGGCCAGGCCGAGCACGTGAGCGACCTGTGCGCTGCTGAGCAGCTCATCGGGGTCGCCGGTTCGATCGACGGGAGTCAGCCCGCCCTTGAGCTGCTTCTTGTGCTCTCGATACCAGGCCTGCCACCGCTCGAGGTCGACGTAGCGGCGGCCGTCGCGCCGGATCCCGGGCGGGTGGCCGTTCACCTGGCGCCCGGCATACCAGCGGTTCAGGGTCGCCTCGGGCTCTCCGCTCAGGCGAGCGAGCTCGGTGACGGTCGCCAGGGTTCGCCCATCGACCTCCCGGCGGTCGGCCCCGTAGGCAGCGCGCCACCGGCGCCATTCGATCTCGTCGACGTGCCACTGGCCGTCGATCTCGAGCCCCTCGGGATGACCGTTGCGCTGACGGTCGCGCCACCACTTGTAGAGGGTGTGCTCGCGCTCGCCGGTGCGCGCGGCCAGCTCGGAGCGGGAGGTCAGGTGTCGCGGCGCGTCCGGAGTGCCGTGCTCGTCGCTCCTCACCGGGGTGAGCGTAGGTAGGGCTGCCCGCTGCGTCCGGCGGCGGGTCGTGGCGGGCGCCCGTCGACGTCCACGGGGGACGGGTTCGACTACTCTGCGCATCACTGCTCCCGTTTGATGGGTCCTTCGGTTCCCGGGTGGACGGGAGCACAGGCGACCGGGGGTCGCTGTCAACCCCGCTCCGGCGGGGACCCGCAAGGGTCGGTCCCCGGTCGCCGACCATCCATCTCGCTTCTGCGTGGATCGTCCCGGCTAGTGCGCGATTCCGTGGCGCTGCCGCTGCTCGTGGTGTCGCTCGCGTCCGGGAGGCTCGTCCGGACGGTGCCCGGACGCCGGCTCATGGCGGTCCGTCCGCGCGGTGCGCAGTCGTTCGAGGTCCCCGGCCAGCCCTCGCCCGGCGCGGTTCACCGCGGTCGCGGCGCGGTGGGCGAGTTGGTCGCCCTCCTGGTCGGCGGCCGCGGTACGCCCTGCTCGATCCCTGTTCGCGTAGCGCGGGCGCCTGGCTCCGTAGGTGAGTCCGTCGCTGATGGTCTGCTCCGCCTCGGACTCGCTGAAGTCGTCGACCCCGATGTGCATCTGGACGGCGGAGCGAAGGGTCGCGTGTGCCTCCTCGGCGGAGATGACGTTGCCGCCGACGTAGTTGCCCAGCTTGAGTGCGGCGGTCAGCACTGCGTGGTGGCGGCCACCCGGCTGCGCCTCCTCGATCCGCTGGGCCTCGCCTTCGAGGATGCTGCGGACGTAGCGCTCCTGGCGGTTGCCGCTGAGCTCGAGTCGCGGCCGCGGGACATGGGCGATCTCCGGCTCGGGCGGCGGGGCGAGCATGTCGCCGATCCATGCGGGCAGCTCGGCAGGCGGGCCGGAGCGCTCGAACTGGTAGCGCCCCTCGGGGCGGACCGAGCCGGGAGCGACGATGTACCCGCCCTCACCTCTCGTGTCGATCTTCCAGCCGAGTCCGGTCTGAGAGCTGTTGCGCAGCGCGCTGTCGTTGCGGAAGTACAGGTGCCCACCTCCGCTGGGGGTGGACACCGTCAGGGTCTGGTCGGGCAGGGGCTCACCGGCGCGACGCGCGAGCATCTGCAGGACGTCGCGGCCGTTGCGGGCCCCCTCGAACTCCTCGGGTGCGGTCGCCCCGTGGCCCTCGTCGAGGTCGATCACCAGGAGCTTCGACGGGCCGCAGGCGATACCGACGTTGTAGGGCTTGGTGCTCCACCAGCGCCGGATCTGGTCGGGGTCGATGGTGGCGCGCTGTTCCCAGCCCAGGTGCCCCTCCGGGCCGCTGCAGGGACCGCTGCGCTTGCAGGTGCGCTTGGCGTGGAAGATCGGCTTCTTCCCGTCGACCTGCAGCGGGAAGACGTGGTAGCCGGCCCGCGCGGCTCCCAGGGCGACCTCCAGCATCTGGTGTCGAGTGGCTGGCGAGGTGCGTCGTTCCGTGGGATCGCCGGTGGTGTGCTGATCGCTCATGACGCTCTCCGGTTCTGTGGTGCGGGAGCGCTGTCATCGCTCCCGCCGCTGTTCACTATACCACTATTCGATGCAGAAATGCGCTTTGACCTGGGATTATCCAGACAGAGGTGGGCAGTCAGGCGCGATCGACGGCGCTGAGCACGCGGGCCCGCAGGTCGGGTGCGTCGATGACCTCGGCCCAGGCGACCCAATCTGGGAAGGCCCTGGCCAGCATCGGCCGATGCACCGGGGGAATGGCGACGATCAGCTCACAGAGCGCGCGCTCCCAGGAGGTGGGGGCGACCCCACCGGGTATGCCGTGGACGCTCAGCGTCGCCTGCAGTGCGCGCTGGGCGTCTTCTTCGAGGTCGTGGCATTCCGCGTCGCGGACGAGCATCTCGACGACGCGCGCGAGCGGCGGCTCTCCGCCCGGCTCCGGGCAGTGCAGGACCGCCGCGAGGTGCCGGGCCTGCCCCCGGCGCGCCTGGCGTCGCCAGTGGTCGGTGTCGATCTCGACGAGTAGGGCGGCGAGATCGTCAACGGACACGTTCATGGTCTGCTCCTCGATGACCGGGTGCGCATGAGTGAGGGGCGGCGGCGGTGGGGCGCCTGGACCGCGCCCCACCGCTGTGATCACGTATCTGTGAGGACGCTGCGCAGGATTGCGGCGACGGTGGCTGCGTCGTGGTCGACCCCGCGGTCCTCGGCATCGCGGATCGCGCTCAGCGCGGCGAACTTCGTGTCCTCGCCCAGGTCGCCATTGACCGCGCAGGCGACGAACACGGCGTCCTGCTCGCCCCACCAGGCGCCACAGCTCCCTCGACGGCAGTGCACCGCACCAGGTGCGTCACCGGGCTCGTGCGGACCTGCCTCACCACAGCTCGGACACGGGTCGAGCAGGTCGGCCCGGATCTGATCGTCGACGAGCGCCGGACTGGGCCGCACTGCCTCAGTAGCGACGACCGGAGCGGGCACGTGACGCTCTCCGTCCCGGTTCATGCGGTGGTGGCCATTCGTCGGCCGGCGTGTCGCAGGGCGCGCCGCTCGGTCTCGTCCGTGCCGCCCCACACGCCGGCGCCCTCCCCCTCGGCGAGGGCGTGGGTCAGACAGTGCTCTCGGACCGGGCAGCGGTGACACACGGCCTTGGCGGCGGCTGTCTGTCGCTCGGCCGGTCCGTCGCTTCCGACGGGGAAGAAGAGCTCGGGGTTCTCGCGGCGGCATGCCGCATCGAATCGCCAGTCCATCGTGGGACTCCTTCGATCGGTCTGCGGGTGTCGGTCGGCGCTGTCATCGCCTCCCGATACGAATCACTATACCATATGTAGGGGTGGTCGCGGGCTATTCGCGCGACCGTTTCTGCTGGTCGGCGCCTGTTTACCCAGGGGCTCCCGGGCGAGGGCGGCCGGCCCGGCCGGGCCTGGTGCGACTGTCGGCGAATGCCCAGACGGTGCGGCGGAGGTAGTGCCGTCGGCCGTGGGGGTCGGTCCAGTCGGGGCGGGGGAAGTAGCCCGGGCTTCGGGCGAGGTAGCCGCGGATGACCGACGCGTCGGTGTAGCCGAGCACAGCGGCGGCCTGGTCGAGGGTCAGGAGGTCGTCGCCGTTCCCGCTGTGGTCGACCGACGTGAGGCTGTCGCGCTTGGTGGCCTCGCGGTGCTGCCACCAGCTGTCCATCTCGCCGAGGGACCAGTAGAGGTGGCGTCCGATTCGGCGGGCCGGACGGGGGTGGCCGGTGTCGTCGCGGGCGCTGTAGAGGTTGGCGAGGTGCTGGACGGAGACGTGGAACCGCCGCGCGAGGGCCGCACGGGTCAGCACGGTCTCCTCGTCGTCGTCGAGCCGATCCGGGGGAGATGCGGCGAGGTCGTTGACGAAGGTCCGCATCGCCTGTTCGCCCCACCACTGTCGGCGGCCCTGCTGCCAGGCCACGGCCGGGTGGCCGTTCGTCGCCCGGTGGCGCCACCAGCGCTCTGCGGTCGCGCGCCCGACACCGAAGGTCGTGCAGATGCCATGGCGGGACAGCAGGACGCGGCCCTCGACGGTGGCCCGCGTCGGGGGAGCGCTCGCGGTCGCGGTGACGTCTACCCCCGCCTCCTTCATCCGGCTTCTCCTTCTCGACAGGGACGCTCCCCGGCTGTGGCTGCCGGGGAGCGTCGTGGGCCTGGGGTCAGAGCACGGCGAGGTGGACCAGCCGCCATCCGCCGATGATCTCGGGGGCGTGCACCGCTCCGTCGAGCTGGATTCGGGCGGTGAGGGCCCGCGGGCGGCGGTCGTGCCCGATGAGGACGAGCGCGGTGAGTTCTCCGACGCCTTCGACGGGCTGGCTCACGTGGCTACTCAGGACGCGGCCGATGCCCCGGCGGGCGCCGCCGCGCAGTGCGAATCCCCGTCCCTGCAGGTACCTCAGGACCAGCGAGTCCGCGAGTGGGGCGAGCTGAGTGGCGGGGCGCCGCCCGGCCAGTACCTCGGTGGCGAGCCGCAGGATGTCGCCTGCGACGCGTGCAAGGTCGGGGTCGCGGGCGATGTCGGCGACCGGGATGCCCCAGTCGATGTCTCGGTCGACGTCCTCGATCTCCCCGTAGCCGAGCTGATCGAGCCAGGCGACGATGTCGCGCAGTACGGCGATGCGGGCCACCCGCCGCTCCTCGCGAATGATGGCCTCGCTGTCCGGCGGGATGCTCTGGTTCTCGCTGGCCAGTACGTAACTGAACTTCTCTGCCTGTCGAACCTTCTTGCTCACGGGCGCTCCTTCGGTTCCGGGGTGGTGTTGCGTGGGCTGTCACTCCCTCGCAACACTTACTAATTTACAGCGTTCAGCCTGCTGCGTCAAGATCAAAAAGCCTCTGACCTGCGGTTTTGCTTCGGGGACTCTCCGAGTGAGGCCGGGTCCAGGGCAGCGCCCTGGCCCCCCGGGAGGGGGCGGCCCGAAGGGTCGATCGGACTTGGGTGAGGACCAGACCTGGCCTGTGGAGGGTGGGGGTCTCTCCTCGCGTCGGCAGGACGGCGCTCTGCCCGGGGTTCTGTGGAGCTGCCAGGCTCGCCGCAGGCGACCGCGGAGCGGCCGGAGCGCAGCGGAGGGCCTGGCGGCGGAGCAGGTTCTCGGGCACCGTCCTGATGCCGACGCGAGGAGAGACCCCCACCCGGCTCGCCGGCGGGACTCGCCACCGACCACCGCAGCCGACCTGTCCCCACACGAACGGCCTAGTGCGTTGAGGGTCGTCTCTGCGTGGCACAGGCTGGGCGCATGACCGAGAACCTCTGGGCCGCGCCGGCACCCGGCGCCCCTCTCACCTCTCGTTCGCTGGCGCATCTGCAGCTGGCCGAGACCGCGCGGGAGCTGTCGGACTGGGCTCGTCACCTGGTTCCGGCCGGGCGCCGCCCGGATCAGGCCTACGACGGGACCCTGGTCGCCGATGCGGCCGCGCTCGTCGAGCTCGCCGGGCGTGTGCTCACCGCCGCGGTGCTGGTGGAGCGTGAGGACGGCTGTGCGTGGAGTGCGATCGCCGAGGTGCTCGATGTCGAGGAGGAGGACGTCCGGCAGCGCTGGGAGCCCATCACCAACGTCTGGCCCCAGGAGCAGCCGGGATGCTCACCCGACGCCGCCGCGCAGGAGGCGTCCACGGCAGAGCAGCTGCGCGACCTGGATGCCTGGATGGTGGGTCACCGCGACCCCGCGGACCCCGATCTCGGTCCCACACCGGTATCCAGCGTCATGGAACGTCAGCACCCCCTGTTGGAGCTCGTTCACCTGCGGGAGTTGGAGGGGCGCCGGGCCGAGGAGTTCGGCGCGGCTTCGGCCGAGCGGCGTGCCGTGGTGGAGCGCCAGATCCACGTGCACCAGACCCTCATCGGCCGAGCGAGTACCGGTGAGCAGGACAGGAGCGAGCACCGCGCACAGGTCACCCGGCTGCAGCGCCTTGTCGGTGAGCTCTGGGCTGCGCCGGGGGATGGGCGGAGGTGCTCCGGTGCGTGAGCGGTGGGCGCCGGCCGGGCCGCTCGGGCGCACCGATCACTGACGTAGCCCACGGGCGGTCCGGCTCTGACCTGCGGCTTGCTGCTGCTCTGGGGGCGAGGTACTGGTGGCTGCTTCTGGGGACGGTGCCGAACTGCGGTGCCTCCAGTCCTGGCGGGCCGCTTCCAGCTCCTCGGTCGTCGCGGTACGGGGAGCCGCGGAGCGGTCGTCGTCGTTCCGACCAGCGGCGGCCTGCTGCGCAGGCGCGCTCTCCTGGCCTGAGGGCTGCTGGCTGGCTTCTTCGAGCATCTGGGTGGCGATCATCTGCGCAGTCGCCCGGGCGCCGGCGAGCTGATCGGCGTGAGGAAAGGGTTGGTCGAGCCCGGCACGGGCCTGCTCCGCCTCGCGGGCGGCCAGGCGCCGCTGCTCGTGGAGGGTCTCGGCGAGCTTGTCGAGCCCGCCGAGCTTGTTCTCCAGCCGCTGCATCAGTCCGGTGGGGTCTCCGTCGAGGAACTGGGACCGTTCGATGGTGAAGGTCCCGCGGGGCACGTCGACGAGGGTCAGCTCGGCGACGATGTCGTCCCCGGCGGGGCGGACCGCGGCGGTGACGGTGTGCCCCCCGATCTCGACGACGGGCCGGGCGTCGGTGGGGGCGCTGTAGCGGTTGGCCCGGGTCAGCGCGGGACGGAGCAGGTCCTGCAGCGCGCGGCCGGCGTCACTGCGTGAGGTGTACGGGTGGCCCCAGACCTCGGCGCGGAAGGCCTCGCCGCGGGTGGTGGTGCGGCGCGCGACGGCGGCGTCGACCTGGCGGAGCTCGTCGGTGATCTCCTCTCCGGCGCGCTCGGCCGAACGGACGGTGCGTTGGAGGTGGTCGTTGTTGCGGTAGTGGGCCCGTTCGAGGCGTTCGAGTCGGTTGACGTCGGAGTCGGCCTTGGCCTTCTCCATCACGCGGGGGTCGCCGGTGGCGAGCGCCTTGACCTCGTCGTAGGACAGGGCGGCGTCCCCGATGTCCTCGATCTCGCGGACGTCGAGCCGGCCGCGCATCATCTGCGCGATGAACATCGCCTTCCTGGTGACGGTCTGCCAGGAGTAGGCGTCGAAGCTGCCCTCGGTGACGTAGCGGAGGATCTCGACCTCGGGGTTCTGGTTGCGCTGGCGGATGATGCGGCCCTCGCGCTGGGCGATGTCGGCGGGCCGCCAGGGGCAGTCGAGGTGGTGCAGCGCGCGGGCGCGGGTCTGGACGTTGGTCCCGACGCCCATCCGCTGGGTGGACCCGATGAGCACGGCGATCTGCCCGGAGCGGGCGGCGCGGAACATCGCTGCCTTGGCCGCGTCGTTGTTGGCCTCGTGCATGAAGCGCACGCTGCCCTCGGGCAGTCCGCGCTCGTGGAGCTTGGTGCGCAGGTCGTCGTAGACGCTGAACCGGCCCTCGTCGTTGGGGACCCCCAGGTCGCAGAACACCAGCTGGAGCGCACCGGGGGTCGGGTGGGCCTGTTGGGTGTCGGGGTTGAGGTAGGTGGTGTCGCGGTGGTCGCGCCAGATCCCGGCGATGCGGTCGGCGGCGACGTCGAGCTTGACGGTCTCGTCGGTGTCCGCGCCGACGAGCCGGAGGTCCAGCGCTGCGGCCCGTCCTTCCCCGGTGATCGTCAGCATGTTCTCCTTGCCCTTGCTGGCGCCGCCGCCGCGGAGCTGCTCGGCGCGGCGGACGAGGTCCGCGACCACGTTCTCGAGCGCCGCGGATCCCGGGACGACCACTGCTTCGGCCGCGCGGCGGCCGTCGTCGTCGGCCTTGAGCGCCGGCACGGGGAGGTCGAGGTCCTCGGCGGTCTTGACGTCGGCCGAGACGTGCCACATGCGGAGGAGCTCGGGGACGTTCTTGAACTTGGCGAAGCGGGACTTCATCCGGGGCTTGCCGCCGTCGGGGGCGAGCTCGATCCCGGTCACGACCTCGCCGAACGTGGCGGCCCAGGAGTCGAAGTCCTCGACGCCGGCCTCCTCGAGGAGGTCGGGACGCAGGTAGCGCTGCATGACGTGGGCTTCGCTGACGCTGTTCGCGATCGGTGTCGCGGTGGCGAGCACCCCGACCCGGCCCCCGTGGCGCTCGCGCAGGTACTCCAGCTTCATGTGCAGGTCGGTCGCCCGGTCGGCGCCGGGCACCGCGGCGTCGGGGATGTTCGACAGGGTCCGCAGGTTCTTGAAGTCGTGGGCCTCGTCGATGGCCAGCCAGTCGATGCCGGTCTGCTCGAATGTCAGGCCGGGGTCCTTGATCTTGTCGAGCTTCTCCTTCAGCCGCTCCTCGGCGCGGGCGAGGATGCCTTCCATCCGCTTGACGTTCAGCGACCGCTCGCCACTGGCCTTCAGGTCCTCCAGCCAGGCACGGACTCGGGCCGATTCGCGCTCCTCGTAGCGGGTCTGGGTCTCCACGCTCATGGGGAGCTTGGTGAACGCGGAACGGGTGAGGATGATCGCGTCCCAGTCTCCGGTGGCGGCACGGGCGACGAAGTCGCGGCGGCGCTGGGCGGAGAGGTCGTCCCTGCCGGCGGGCAGGATGTTGGCCCGGGGATAGAGCGCCAGGAACTCGGCCGCGAACTGGTCGAGCATGTGGTTCGGCACGACGATGGCGGGCTTGCGGACCATGCCGAGTCGCTTGAGCTCCATTGCTCCGGCGATCATCTCGACCGTCTTGCCGGCGCCGACCTCGTGGAACAGCCCGACGGCGGGCTCGGAGATCATTCGGGCGATCGCGGCCCGCTGGTGCGGGCGTAGCGGGGGGAAGGTCTCGGCGATGCCGGGCAGGGTGAGCTCGCTGCCGTCGTAGGAGCGCAGCACGATGGCGTTGAAGCGCTCGTTGTAGACGCGGGCCAGGTGCTCGGCGCGCTGCGGGTCCTCCCACACCCACTCCCCGAACCGGGCGTCGAGGGCGGCCATCTTCTCCTGGGCGGCCAGGGTCTCGGTGGTGTTGAGCCAGCGCCGGCCGTCCTCGTCCTCGTCGTAGACGCGCACGGAGCGCTGTTCCAGGGCTGCTTCGGCGAGGTCGGGTGCTGCGCGGCGGGTCGTGCCCCAGGTCGAGGTCGCCGCGACGCTGGTGCCGGCGCCCTGGACCTTCCAGATGTTCCCGCCGGCGTGCTCGACCCGCAGGCGTGGGTCCTCGAGGGTCTCGCGCAGGAACTGTTGGACGTGGTCGGCGGAGATCCAGGGGGCGCCGAGCCGGGCGTGGATCTCGGCCGGGCCGAGGTCGCTGGGGATGATCGGGCGGAGGGCGTCGACGTTGCGCTGGAAGCGGGGGTCGGCGTCGGCCGCGGCCTCGGCTGCGGCGAGATTCGACCGGACGTTGCCGGACAGGTACTCCGCGGCGACGACCAGCCGCCCGGGTTCGGCGACGGTCCCGGACTGGTCTGCCCGGGGCGGCTCCTCGAAGACCAGGTCGCCTAGCTGGTCTCGGACGTCTGCGGGATCGGTCTGCAGCAGCGCCGCGATGTGGTCGGTGTTCACCACGCCGTAGGTGTCCAGGCAGATGGCCAGGGCCTCGGCAGGGGTCTCTGCGCTGGTCCGCGGCCGCCGCGGCGCGACGACGCGCTCGGTGAAGATCGCCGCGCGGCTCGCTTGCCCGGTCGACTCGTCGTAGTCCTCCAGCGCGCGGACCACGGGGGAGTAGGGGTCGGTCCTGAAGCCGCCCTGGGGCGGGTACTGCTTGGCGAGGATGTCCTCGCCGGTCTCGGCGTTCTGTCGCCCGGTGCGGCGCCACGTGAACCGGCGGATGGGGCCGAACGTCTCGACGTAGGCGTCGTAGCGCTGGCCGAGTTCCTCGCGCAGCTCTGCGATCTCGGCGGTGTCGTCGGCGGTGGCCGCTTCGGCGTCGAGCAGCGCCCGGGTGGTGTCCCTCAGCCCGATGAGGGCGCGAAGCTCGGTCTGCTGCGTGCGGGGAACGGCGTACCCCACGATCGCGCCGCTCTGGATCCGGGTGAAGGTCCCGTCCGGTGCGGTCTGGAGGAGCCCTTCCTGCTGTTCCTCGGCGCCCGTGGCGAGGGTGACGACCGGGTCGAGGGTGTCGGAGTCGGTGGGGCTCGTGTAGTCGAGCCCTGCCGCGGTGGCGTGCTGGACGAGCTGCTCGAGTGCCCCGGACAGGACGGTGGAGTCGCCCAGGTCGCCGACGACCTGCAGTTCGTCCTGCCGGTAGGCGCCGTGCCCGAGCAGTGGGGTCCCGAGGACCATCTCGGGGTGCTGCTGGAAGTAGCGGTTGACCGGGATCTCGCGTTCGTCGTCCCCGATCCTCATCGGGCTGGTGCCGAGCCAGTCGAGGTCGGCCGGCGCCGCCTCGGGTTCGCGGCGCCGCAGGACGAGAAGGTCGGTGACCACCGCGGTTCCCGCGGCGCGCTGGTGCGCCTTGCTCGGTAGCCGGACGGCGCCAACGAGGTCGGCGTGTTCGCTGAGTTCGCGCCGGGCGCTGGGGTTCTCCGAGTCGAGTGTGTAGCGGCTGGTCAGTGCGACCACCAGGCCGCCCGGACGGGTCAGTCGGACGGACTTGAGCAGGAAATAGTTGTGAATGCTGTGTCCGCCGCCGTTGTGCACGGGATCCGCCGGGGCGACCTTCGCGAAAGGTACGTTCCCGATGACCAGGTCGAACGTGCCCTCGGGGGCACGGGTCTGCACGAAGGACTCGCTGCGCACTGCAGCGTGGGGGTGGAGGGCCTGCGCGATCGCCGCGGTGACGGGCTCCACCTCGACTCCGACCATCCGGGCGTGCTCCGGAGCGAGGGCGAGGAACGTCCCGGCGCCACAGCCGGGCTCGAGCACCGTCCCGCCCTCGAAGCCGAGGCGCCGCACGGCCTGCCACATCGCCTCGGCGATGGCGACGTCGGTGTAGTGCGCGTTCAGGGTGCTTCGGCGCGCAGCGCTGAACTCGGTCTCGCTCAGCAGACCGCGCAGCTCGCGGCGCGCCTGCGCGAACTCCTCGCGTTGCGGGTCGAACACCCGGGGGACTGCACCCCACCCGGACCAGCGCGCCAGGGTCGCCTGTTCCTCGGCGGTGGCCGGCCGCTGCTCGTGCTGCAGGCGTCGCAGAGCACGGAGCGCGGCGAGGTTGGCCTCGACGCGAGCTCGTTCACCCGAGGGCGCCAGATCGTCCTGCGTCAGTGGTCGGAACCGCGGCGCAACGTCTCCTGCGCCCGCTGTTCCTCCTCCAGGATCTGTTGGTACTCGGGGTCCTCGGGACCCACCACCAGCGGTAGCGCCAGCCCCGGCTCGGTCGCCGGCGGCGCGGTCGGCTCCTCGTCCGGATCCGCTCCGGGCTCCGGGTCCAGCCTCACCCGTTCCTGCAGCACGATCTGCTCGGCTCGCTGCCGAGCCCCCCTCATGCGGCCGACCCTGTCCAGGTAACTCTCCTGGTGCGGATCGGCGCCCTCCAGCTCCAGGGCCAGCGAGTCGATCTCCTTCTCGACCTCCTCGCCCAGCTCCCGGAAGAACAGCTCGGGGTTCGGGATGCTGCTGTACCTGGTCGGTAACCAGCGAGCCCAGTGCTCCTGGGCCATCGCTCCGTAATCTGCCATCTGGCGCCTCCCGGCTCTGGGTGGTCGACGCTGCACCGGACTCGCTCGGCAACGGTACGGCGTCCTGGGACTCCGACGGCACGGCCGCGTCGACGGCTCCGGCCTCGTTTTCACCGGGGGCAGCAGCGAAGAACAGGTCGTCGAAGGAAAGCTGACCTTCGGGGGATGGGCGGTGATTCCGACGCGCCATCAGATCTGCCCTCGGTAACAGCAGGAGCCTGTCGCGCACCCTTGCCCGAACTGCAGGCGGCAGAAATAACGCCCGTAGAACACGCTCAACGCCCCTTTCCGATGCACGATCCGAAACCGCTCTTCGTCACGGCGAGACCCGCCCCAGAATTTGCGTCCCACACCCGAAGAATAGTCGTCCACCGGAGTAGACTCAACGGTTATGGCGTCTATTCTGGTAGATATAGGACAGCCCTCCCGACCCTCACTCCGCCGTACGCCGGTAATGACTCTCACTCCCCCGGCTGGAAGCCGAACGGCGCCCTTTGGCAGTAGTCGCTTCTGTCGGAACTGTCGATCCGAAGCCACTCACCGAGCATCGCGACAAGAGCTGCACGCCGACCGACAGCACCCGCCAGAGCAGACACAGAGAGGCGTCCGCGAGCTCGCCCGCGGAGGGCTGCGGGTCCGAACGCGACCTCAGGACCGGGCACGACACGAGAGAGTCGAGGGTCCCGCCGACCAGGTCCAGCCGGCGGCGCACCGGCACCAAGCTCTGCACCCGAGGACTGACTCCTGCCACGCCGCAGGGCGCGCTCTGCCCCCGGAAACTCGGAACCTCATGGAGAGTATAAAGAAAGAAGCCAATAATCCTTACTTCAGAAATACTCCGATAGCCTCTGACGGTAGCGTTTATGACGCCACTTTCGAAGAGTGCAAGATTATCACCCAGATACCCGTACTGAATAATTCGTGACGGCGATGTGGATCATGATGGAAGGGTTTGCGGGCGCGCCATTAACGCTGCTACGGTCGCCTGACCATCACCCCTGAGGGGCGCTGCCCGAACCGTGGGCACGCTCGCCCTGGTCGCTGCCCCGAAAGTGCAGCGACTAAGCGTAGAGAACGGATCGTGAAATGACTACTGTCTCGTCAAAGATGTGGAAGAAAACGGCGAAGGCTGTGTGTCCGGAGTGCTCGGCAATCGTAAGGCTGTCGGTGAGCGGGTTGACCTATAGGCACGGCCGCGGCGGAGCGGGTCCTGCTCGGTGTGCGGGTGGCGGGCGGCCGGTGCACGGTCCGGGGATCGACGGTCGGGCGACCGCGGTGTTCTCGCTGCAGCGGTGTCGCGTCTCGGGGGTGGTGCTCACCGCGCAGATGGGTCCGCGGGTCGAGCGGCCGGAGCTGATGGTCGCGACCATCGATCCGGATCAGGACGGCGGTCAGGTGACGGCGCTGCGGCCAGAGGAGGTGCGCCGGTTGGCTGAGTGGATCGACGCTGCCACGCAGTGGATGCGGGGTCCGCTCGTGCCGGTGCTCGCAGAGGCGCTCACCGGCGGGTTCCGATCGGCGGAGCTCAGCATCGTGTGGTCTCAGGTGGTGTCGGCCCCGCAGGTGGAGATCGGCTCGCTGGAGCGAGGCCAGGTCGTCGGCCGGGTCACCGACTGGGACGAGCCGGGGATCGCGTTCGTGACGGCGGTGACACGAGCTGGTCAGCCTCTCGGCACTCCGGCATTCCTAGGCCTGGACCAGGCTCGTGATCTGCGTGATGACCTGCGGCGTTGGCTGGACTGGGTCGAGCTCGTCGAGGGCACCGGCGCGGGATTCACCGAGACGGGAGAGCTCCGATGAGCAACTACCGGTCGCTGCTGACCTGCAAGGCTCCACTGTGCAGCTCGGGCAAGCGAGGGTTCGCCGACGGGGCGGCGGCGGACCGGGAGTTGATGCGGGTGCGCCGGCTGCGCCGTGCCGATCCGACCGCCGGACGCAAGCCCGGACGGGTCGAGCGCGCGATCTACCGGTGTGCAGCGTGCGGCTGGTGGCATCTCACCGCGAGCGGCCCCAGGAGCCGGGGCCCGCGCGGGCGGACGGACCGGGCGCGGTCACCTCGCGGCCGGCGGCGCTGAGGAGCGCGGGTCATCACATCCGGCGCGGGCTTCACGCAGTTCGCGCAGGTGCTCGCTGAGCGCCTCGCGTGCCGCCATCCGCGCTCCACGTCCCGCGGGCTGGTCGCGCAGTCCGGCTACTGCTCCTGAACCGGGCGGGGAGAGCTCGACGCCGCTGGGGACGGCGCGCATACGACCGATCTGGACGGCGCGGATCTCGCCGAGGCGTCCCTGCCACGGCCGCAGCCGCGCGCCGATGACTCCCAACGGATCCCGGGCGCCGGTAGTGACCGGGCCACGCGGACGGTCGGGCCGTTCGGGGTGATGCTCGAGGGCGTGGCGCAGCCCGGCGACGTTGGCACCGGATTCCCACCACGGCTTGAGCAGCGCCCGAGCCCGCCAGATATCGATCTTGCCCCGTTGTCGGCCTCCTAGGCCGAGAAGCGTGAGGAAGGCGAGGGTCGCTCGGTTCCTGGTGGCCGGGGTGTCGGGCACGTCGTATGGGTGCCACTTCGCAGGTCGACGTTCGCCCGCCCGTACGCCGCCCGTCAAGGGCTTACTACTCACTCGAGAAGTGGGGAGGTCGCCACTTTCATCCACAGTGGTCTGACCTGGTGTGTCATCGACGTGGTCGCCGCCGAAGAACTGCGGTGCCGGCTGATGGGTGACCAGGGCGTAGGTGGGGGCTCGACCCGCATCGGTGCCGAGGAACTCCGCGCTCGCACCCGGCTCCACGACGACGAGCAGCCCCTGGTCTCGGGCCCACGCCAGCACCCTGGACACCGTGCGGGGGGCCCGGTTGCCAGCGGCGGCGAGGTGCTGGCTCGTCAGCCCGGAGATCAGACCGGTGTCCCAGTCCATGTGGCAGACGAGCCGGCGGAGAACTGCCGACCAGCTTCGGCGCTTGTCGGAGCGCCACTCCTCGTCATCCACGAGCCGGGCGATGTGTGCCAGGGCCTCGCTCTGTGACGTCAGCACACGCCATTCGTCGTCGATGAAGTTGCGCCAGCCCGGGTGCGGGTCGAAGCCGCGGGCGTGTCGGACGCGGGCACGAGCGCGGCCTCGGGCACGAGCGCGAGCGGTCGGCGGCAGCGCGCGACCCGGCCGGCCGGGGCCGGGCGTCGCGCCGACGCCGGAGCGTGCCGCGCGGCCGCGAGGGGTCCGCCGCGGCTTGGTCTCGGTGCGGATGCCGAACGTCGCGGTGCTGGGCTGTTCGGTGAGGGGGAGCTGGTGGAACAGGCAGAGATCGGGGGAGGGGCCGGAGGCCAGGGTGAACGCGCCGTGCTCGTAGCAGCGCACGCAGAATCCGGTCGTCGTCGCAGGTGAACGGCCTGATTCTGGGCACGGCGAATTCGCCCCGTGTCTGTGGTGGTTGGCTCCCGGCCCAGGATGTATCCTGGACACGCGAAAGCGCCCCTTCTTCGCAGGTGGGGTAACGGCCCCGGTTCGCCGGGGCTACGGCGTCAGACGGATGCAGGTCCGGTCTGATGCGAGAACGAACCGAGGCGGCCCCCGGCCAGGGGGGCCGTCTCGTTCTCGTTTACGAGGCCTTGGTCAGAGGCCGCTCCGGAGTCGTGTACTGGGCGGGGATCTGCCCGGGGATCTCGTTGCGGTACCGCAGCCCGAGGTGGAGGAGTGCCCCCGCCACGACGGAGATGCTGCGGTCGCGCTCGCTCGCGATCGCCCGGACGACTTCGTTGTCGGTGAGCGGGATGCGCGCGGTGAAGTCCGTGGACTCCGTCTGCGAGACCCGGCGGGGCAGGTCGTCGGGCAGCTCGTCAGCGTGCTGCAGACCGACGTTGATCAGCTTGGCTGCGGCCTCGGAGACGTACCAGCCGCGGGCGGTGGCAAGGCTCTTCAGCGCGTGGTCGTCAGCCAGCAGGACCCGCGGAAGAACCACTGCACGCGGGCCCTTCGACGGACGCCCTGTTGGTCTTCTAGCCATGCCAGGGATCCTGCCCTACTTTCTGAAACCAGAACACAGCGACACGCCGGAGCTTTCAGAAACCGGTGGCCGACCCCGGAGGCGCGTGGCGTTCCACGTCTGGGGCTGGTGGGGCAGCTCGTCGAGCGACAGCAGCCGGGTTAGCGGGGGCGCATGCCTCGCCGGCTGGACCTGCGGGCGTGCTCGTCGTGGGTCAGCGGACGTTGCTGCAGCTGCGCCACGGCCGAGGCCGGGTGCTCGACCGTGGGTGTGTGTCTGTGCCGGCGGGCCGCGTCCCAGGCCCGATACCTCGACCGGACGTCCTCGGTCGTGGTGAGCACCGTCTGAGCGAGACGGTCGACGTCGCGAAGCCACGGTTGCAGGTCGTCGGGCAGCGTTGCCCGCAGGCGTTCCTGGACGGTCTGGAAGTTGCGGACCTCGTCAGCGTCGAGCGGTCGGTTGCGCTCAGCTGCAAGAGCTTCCGCGAACTGTGGTCGCTCGACCCAGTCACCCGTGGTGGCGAGACGGTTGATGTACGCGGGGCCGGTCATGTCGGTGGTGCGCCGGTAGACCGCGACCAGGTCGGCCGCCCCGGACTCGTCGATCTGTGCGGCGACCTCGGCGATCCCGCGGTAGCTGCGCTCGGCGTTCGCGGGGACGGTCAGACGTCCGGAGCCTCGGTCGTTGACCTGCTCCTGGTAGCGGTGCAGGACTCCTTGCTGGCTCTGGCTCTCGTGGACACCCAGCGCGATGACGGCAACCTGGTAGCCGGCGGCGCGGTAGTCGCGCAGGGTCTGCATGGATTCGGAGGGGTCCTGCGCGGTCTCGTGGAAGATCGCGTGCAGCCGGTTCTCGCGCACGTAGTCCTGAGCTTTGCCCATCCACACCCGACCGTCGGCCCGGGTCGCGGCCGCCATCAGCTGATCGTCGGTCTTCATCAGGTGGGCGTACTGCGGGTGGAACGGCTTGTAGAGGTCGCTGTCGATCTCGACAGCACCACCGTCCGTGCGCAGGGCGTCGCGGATCTCGCCGGCGAACTTCGACTTCCCGGCACCCGGCTGAGCCATCAGCACGACCACGACCGGCCGGTCCTGACGCTGGTAGCCCGACAGGCGGGTCGGGATGATCAGGTCGCGGAAGATGCGTTCGTTGTCCGCCTCGCTGAGCCGATAGCGAGCGACGTCATCGCTATCGGAGCTCACCCCAGTTCGTCTCGCAGTTCGGCGAGGCGACGGCTGTAGCTGCCACGGACTGCTGCGAGCTCCCCGGGGTACTTCGGCGACAGAACGCGCTGCTGGTGCGCGCAGTCAGCGATGCGCGCTCGCAGGTCTTCGATCCGCTCGCGGTCAGGCGCCGGCTTCCCGCTTTCTCGCTCGAGCAGGGCGACGTAGCAGGCGAGAACCTCGTTGATCGCTTCCTGCGCGGCTTCGTAGCTGACCGCGGTGTCGCTGCTCCACTGCTGCGGTGGGAGGTCGGCAACCACGTCTTCCGGGGTGGTCGCCGTTCTCGAACTCACCATGAGCGGTCCTTCCCTCGCGGACCTCCAGCATATCTGCCGCACCTGTCATTGAAGGGCCGCGAATGGTCGTCGCCATCGCCTCGCTCGCCCCGCCGGTTCCGGCGCCGTCGGCCTGGCGTCGCGCCAGCTCGAAGACCACGACGAGCCGGACCAGCACACCGACCATGAGCGCGGCGATGATCGATGGCGGCGGGGTCCTGCCGCGGAGATGACGAGGCCCCCGCCGCAGGGCTGCTGCAGCGGGGGCCTCGGTTGCGCGCCGTGTCGTTGTGCGTGACTACCCCGGCTTTCGGCGCGCAGCTCGGGGGGAGGGTGGTCAGTTCGTCCAGGTGATCGGGTCGGAGAAGCTGAACGAGGGTGCGTACTTCACCGCGTTGACGTCGGTGGTCTGCTGGTCGCCGCAGATCATCCCCGAGGTGGTGCCGCCCGGGGCGAGCTGACCGGAGTTCAGGGCCTTCGCGCCGGCGTTGAACGGGATCGACGCGGACGCCTCGACCCCGGCCGGGGTGGTGAACTTCCAGTCGAACGGGTTGAACGATGCCGGGCTGGACCCGTTGTTCTTGTAGGTGACCGTCGAGCACGCCTGCGTCATGCCGAACTCGGTGACCTGCTCGGGAGCAGACGCCGAGATGGCCAGGTCCCCGGAGGTGGCCTCCTGCCCGAACTTCACCGACTGGTCCCCGCTCGCGGGGGCACCGGCGGCGGCAGGGGCGGCGTTCGCGTCTCCTGAGGCGGTGGCCGGGGCCTGCTCGTCGCCGCCACCGCCGGTGGCGATCGCGATGACGACGATCGCGACCAGGATCCCGAGGGTCACCTTGAGCCCGGTGCGCTTCTTCTTCGGCGCGGGCGGCGGGATCTGCGGGGCCTGGTTGTACTGCGGGTACTGGCCCTGCGGGGGCGGGTAGCCCTGCGGCGGGTACTGGCCGCCCTGCTGGGGCGGGTACTGGCCGTAGTAGGGCTGCTGCTGGGGGTGGCCCTGGTAGGGGCTCTGCGGCGTAGTCACGTACCTCTTATCGGCCGCGTCACCCCCTCATTAGCACTCGGACCTGCGGATCATCAAGGTTGTTGAACTACTCTTTACCCAGGCAACCCGCGAGGTTCACCCCGAAACTCCTGAATCCGTTGCTCCACCTGAGTCACCCGACTCCGCAACCCTGCGCTCGACACCACGAACGTTTCCGGTGGGACTAGATCTGCGCTGTGCTGCACTGTGGACGACTATGGGTAACTACGACCTGCACGCGGTGCTCGACTGCGCCGTGTCAGCTGCGCTGACCGCCGGGCGGGAGATCGCCCGCGCGGCGCAGGCGGACGGCGGGCCGGTTCTGCGGATGAAGGACGGCGTCGAGCCGGTCACGGACTCCGACCTGCGCTCGGACCGGATCATCCGGGGCGTTCTCGGCAGCTGCATCCCAAGCGTCCCGGTGCTGAGCGAGGAGTCCGGTGACCTGCCCGTCGTCGGCGAGGGACCGTTGTGGATCGTCGATCCGATCGATGGGACGGCGAACTTCGCACGCGGGCACCGCTACGTCGCCGTCTCGATCGCCTTTGCCATCGACGGCGTCGTCCAGGCTGGCGTGGTACACGCTCCCCTGCTGGACGAGACGTTCACCGCGATCCTCGGGCGGGGAGCCGCTCTGGACGGAGCCCCGATCGGGGTGACCGACCGGGGCTCGCTCGCCGACGCGATCGTCAGCACCGGGTTCCCGCACGTCCGCCCCGACATCGACGCGCTCGTCGAACGCATCCGCCGGCTGATCACGCACTGCCAGGACATCCGCCGGGCGTCCTCGCCCGCTCTCGACCTCGCCTGGCTTGCCGCCGGACGCCTGGATGCGCACACCGAGACCCTGCACCCATGGGACGTCGCGGCCGGCGGCCTGATCGCGACCGAGGCCGGCGCTGTGCGCACACTCCTGCCGGGACCTGCCCGGACGCTGCCGCCGGACCTGGACGGCGCCGAGGTGCTCTTTGCGGTGCCGGGCATCAGTGACCTGCTCGAGCACCTGCTGAGCGAGTAGCTGGACCAGCCGCGGAGGGGCATCGTGAGTGATCGGGACGTAAGGGCCGCAGGAACGTAGGCATCGTGTGAGCCGGTTGCTGCCGAACCGGACACCGCGGTAGTTTCTGGGAACCGACCTACCTGATCCGCAGGGGAGTCAGCGCGCTGCCGCGCGTCTCCAGCCAGGAGGTCGCTCCTATGAACGTCGACCAGCCCGATCTGTGGCGATCGCAGGGCAGCCCCGCGCCGATTGTGCTGTGGGACATGCTTGACGGTCCGATGCCGCGAGGGCTTCTCGGTGTCGGTGACCCGAACGTTCACCTCGTCGACGACCGGTGGACCCTGTTCGTCGGCGGCTTCACCACCATGTTCCGCAACCGCCTGTTCCGCGCGCACCTGGTCGACGAGGCGACCGGCCCCGGCGGTCCATGGCGGGTCGCCTGCGACCCTCGGGGCCGGGCCCGACCGCTGGCCGCCGACCCGCCGAAGGGCAGTTGGGACGCTGCCGGCATGCACACCCCGAGCTACGTCCCGCCGGCTGCGGGCAACGGCGCTCGGATCTATTACTCGGGCCGGGCGAACGCCAAGCTTTACGGGCCCGGGAGCAGGTACGCGATCGGCGTGCTGGAGCACGTCGACGGCCAGTGGTGGCGGCGCGGAGCGCCGGTGCTGGAGGGCAGCGGCCCGCGGTGGAGCGTGCTCGAACCGCGCGTCGTTCATTCCGGGGGTCGCTACCGGATGTGGTATCAGGCCAACCCGCACGAGATCGGTCCCGGCGAGCACCCCGACTACGAGCTGCACTGCGTCGAGAGCGAGGACGGCCTGACCGGTTGGACACCGCCGCGTGTGTTCGCCGGGCCGGACGAGGGCTTCTTCGACATCGCGATCGCGCCGCGCGGCGACAGGTGGGTGATGCTGCTTGCACGCGGGTCCGACCTGCACAACACGGGCGGCTTCCCGCCGCAGGGCCTCTGGTGGAGCACAGCGGCGTGTCCCAGCGCCGACCGCGCGGACTGGTCGCGACCGCGGCGGTTCCTCGACACCGACGCGCCGGGTACTCCAATCTGGATGGCCCGCGGAACCTACGGACCGGGGCTCGCGTTCGATCCTGCCAACCCCGCTCGCGTCACGGTGCTGCTGACGGGCGTCCGGGACGCCCCGCGATGGCCCCGCCTGATGCTCGGGCGGGTCTCCCGGCTGCGTGGCCCGCCGGTGCCCGCACCGTTCTACCTGTCGGTGGCTTCTCTGATGCTTGATCTGCCGACCTGCTGATCGATGCGCTTACACGGCCGGAGTCCAGATCGGCGTAGGGCTCAGTGCGCTGTGCTTTGCACTAGCCCTCAACGAGTCCGCGGTGCGTACTCGAATGTGTACGCGTTCGGGTACGCTGGGCGGTGTGTGGGTGCCTGAGGTGTTGTCGTTTCGTGAGTTCCGTACGGCGTTGGCGGCGACGTTGAAGCGGGTGCAGGAGCCCGAGGCCGAGCCGGTGTTCGTCGGTGCTCATCGCAAGCCCGAGGCGGTGGTGATGTCGGTGGCCCGCTACGAACAGCTCATCGGGGCCGCGCAGCGCCGCGCCGATGTCGACGAGGCACTCGCCTCGGTCCGCGCCGAGGGCCTGGAGCCGAGCGCGGAGGGTCTGGCGTTGCTCGACGGTGTCGCTGCCGGCTCGTTGACCACCGGCGAGGCTCGTGAGCGTGTCCTGGCCCGCTACCGCCGTTGACCGGCCCGGACCCCTACCTCGACCTCGCCACCGGCGTTCTGCGGAACCGGCTGGGGATCACCGATCCGGGAGAGCTCGCCCAGGCCGAGGCCGAGCTCACCGCGCTACGCCTGATCGAGCTGCGCCAGGCGCCGCTACCCGGACGCTACGACCTGGACCACCTGCAGGACTTCCACCACCACATCTTCAGCGACCTCTACGACTGGGCCGGTCAGCTGCGCACCGTGTCCATCGGCAAGGGACAGCTGTTCTGCCTCCCTCAGCACCTCGAGACCTTCGCCGCCGACATCTTCGACCGCCTCCACTCCGAGCAGGTGCTGCGCGGGCGTGACCTCGACGGCTTCGTCACCGGCCTGACCGAACTGCTCGCCGACATCAACGCCCTGCACCCGTTCCGGGAGGGCAACGGGCGCACCCAGCGGGCGTTCCTGGCCCAGCTCGCCCACGACGCCGGCTACGAGCTGCGCTGGACCGCGATGGACCCCGCCGAGAACAACCGCGCGTCTGCGCTCTCGCTGGCCGGTGACAGCTCCGCCTTGCACACCATGCTCGTCCGCCTCATCAGGCCACTCCGTCAGCTACCCCGGTCGCGGCCAGCCTCCAGCGACAGCTGAGCAGCGCCTCCGCCTGGACGTCGGCCCGATTCTCGAGGGGCGTGCCGCTTGTGCCGGGTCGGCAACGCGTGCCTGTCGGTTTGTCCGCCGAGCCTGGCTTGGCGGGCCTAAAGAATTGTCGGCTCCCTGTCGCACACTGAGCCCTATCCCCGGTGCTGTGCGAGAGGACCGTGATGTCAGACCCCGTCATCGTGGCAGGAACCGCCCTGTCCCGTGAGCTTCAATCAGCGTTCCGCAACGCATGCGACGCCCGCCGGAGCGAGTGGGTCGAGCGGGAGAACGAGGCACTGACCGCCCTGCGGATCCTGGCCACCTACCTCGCCTATCACCCGGGAAGCGCCACCGCCCGGGCCATCACGACAACACTGGCCCGCACTATCGCTAATCCGGGGGAAGGCATGTCTCCCGCAGAGCATCCACTACCCTCGGCGCCGAGCATCAATACAGCAGAGGGTGACACAGTGGCGCGAATTGAAACGGTACAGCTGATCGACGACCTCGACGGCGCGGCAGCTGATGAGACCGTCGCTTTCGCCCTCGACGGGAAGCAGTTCGAGATCGACCTCAATGCGGCCAACGCCGCGACGCTCCGGGACAAGCTCGCCCCGTTCGTGTCCGCCGCGCGAACCGCAGGAGGCAGCCGTCGCCCACGCCGTCGCGAGACTGCCACGGCGGCGGGCTCGACCGAGGCTCGGCGCCACAACCAGGCGGTGCGTATGTGGGCGCGGGAGAACGGATACTCCGTCTCCGAGCGGGGTCGTATTCCTGCCGAGGTCGTCGAGGCCTACCGCGACCACAACTCGAGCACCTCGCCGTCCGCGCCGGAGAAGGCCGCGCCGACGACGCGGCCACAGCCCGCCCAGTTCAGCGGATAGGCCCGCGCGCCGGCCTACATCGACGGCGCGTCATCAAGCAGGTCATAGGTGGCTGAGCCTCCGGTCCGGCGGGCGTTCGCCGCCGGCCAGCCCGGGGTGGGCACCTCGAGAGCGGTCATACGCCAATTGACGGCCGGGGCCCGCTAACAGCTCAAGACACGGTCTGGAGGCCGGTCCAGAAGCGGCGGCTCGTCGAGGTCCTCACCGGCGCATTTCCGATACCTGCGGGCAGGTTCACAGGCTCTACGCCCGTGGGCAGGGGCCGGTAGCAGCGCGGTTCTGTCATAATCTTCATTATCGGCTTCCTGCTGGCTCTGCACGGGTATCCCACCGGTCGGCCAGGAGCGAGCGCCCCGCTACCAAGGCTGACCCTCACCTCGACGAGGCAGACAACCACGTCGGCCACGAGCTGACGCATCGCTGGTGATGCCTTTCATCGTTCAGGCTGCGATGTAGGCAGCCCGCGCTGCCTTAGCTTTCTCCCAGTCTTCCTGGACATCTCCGACGGTCGGTTTGGTGCTCATGTACTCGGCCGCGTGAGAGTGCCCGGTCATTCGCTCGCACGCGCGGTCGAAGAGAGGCGCAATTACCGCGATCGCGTCATCGAGGCGAGAACTGTCGATCTTGGACAAGCGCGTCATCATGACGTTCTTGCGGTAGCGCTGCGTGACGTTCTGCAGCAGCTCCTGCTCTACGAAAGCTTCGCACCAGGCGCGGATCAAGTCGTATGCCTCCTTGATGAGCGCATCTTGAACTATAGGTTCGGCACTAGGCATCTCCTGCAGTTTCACGTTGATCCGTTTCGAAAGGTCAGCGGGCGTGTCGAACCTCGGCTCGACGTCCGGCGCCAGGATTCCCTTGGTCTCACCGCCATCGCGGACCTCGTAGATGCATGTTCGTAGTTTCTTGTTCTGCCGAGCCGCGATAAGTGCCGACGCGAACATGATGTTGTGAGTCAAAACAACGACCTGGTGAGTCTCGGCGAGGTTCTGGATACGAGCCGCAACCTCGTCGAGCCGACGATAGTCGAGGCTCGTCACCGGGTCGTCGAAGATCAGCGGCGCTTTCGCCCCCCGCATCCGGCTTTCGGCGAGGAAGTCCGCCAAAGCCAAGACCTTCTGCTCACCTTCTGAAAGCACAGCGGACGGCTTGTAGGACGCGACCGCCTTCTTACGTTGAGCCTGCCCGCTCCTGCCTTGGAATCGCAGCACGACTTGTGGAGCGCGCAAGCGGGCGCACTCTTCGGTGAAGAGCGTCTCGAAGTTCTTGTTCACGAGATCCTCGCTCGCGAGTTTCGACTGCACCGTGAGCTGCTTCGATGCACCGCTCGATATGACACGAGAGAGCTTCTCGAGTTGCTGAGCTCGTCGCGCGCGTCGCACATACTCGCGGGCCGCGGCAAGGTTTCGGTTCAGCTCGATGCGCGCGACGAGCTCCGAGACGGCCTTCTGCTTCTCTGCGAGCGCAATAGCAGCGTTGGCCTTATCGTCCGCCATCTGCCGCACGGCGACACTGATGCACTCCAGTTCTGTTGACACGGCAGTAGCAACCCCACGAGCATCCTCGCGGAGCGTGCCCTGAGTGATGGGCTGTCCGTCAGCGGTCTCCTGCGCGATGACCCGCATCGCCCCGAGAATCCCACACGCTTGGCTAGCCCATGCAGGAGGTATCTCGCGGTCCTGCTGCTCCGAGGCGAACTCGATCGCGCGAGCCAGTTCAGCTTCGTTGACGGTAAACTTTGAAGCCGCCAGATTGGCGTTCGCATCTTGCACCTGACGGATGAGCGTCTCGTCCAGGAACGTGCGGTAGCGAGCGAGCAGGTTCAGAGCCGTCGGACTGAGTTCCTGCATGCAGTACAAGCAGGAGTCGCCGGTGGCCGGATAGTGATCGCGGCCAAGGTGCTGTCGGTACGAGTCGCCAGCAACGATGAACTCTTGCCACTCTTCATCCGCCGGCCCTGGCAGTTCGTCCTGGCTGAAGAGCTGTTCCCGTGCCTCCGCTCTCCGCTGCTCCGCCTGTTCGAGCTTGGATCGAGCCATTTTATAGGCGGCCGCGTCGAAGTTCTGCGCGGCGTTGAGGATCCCGAGCAAACGTGTGAGTTGCCGCTCCGTCTCCTGCGAACTAGAGAGGATCGCGTCGAGAGAGTTCGAACGCAGCGCGGCGACCTCGCCTTCCAGCCGTTCGCGATCGGACTCCGCGTCTTCGGGCAGCGTTGCGAGGGCGTCGAGTTCCGCGAGGTCGGTGGTGGCACCGAGCGTCTCGATCACGGGGTACACCTTCGTGCCGCGTGTGAACCGTGAGAGCAACGGGTTACTCCCTGGCGCCAGAGAGCTCACCTCCGCTGCAATCCGCTGCTGCACTCCTTGGATGCCCGTGGCGACGTGAGCAAACAGCGCGAGTTCCGCGGGCGTGTAGACATAGCCCAGATCGCTGTCGACATGCAGGGACACCGCACTCGCGTCGAACACACTAATGCGAGTGAAAGGTGCCAGGCCGGCTTCATCGCGCCATCGCACCGACGACTCGGTGGTGGACAGGCGATAGGTGATGTCTGCGCTGGGAGATGGCGGGGTATCGAGATGCACGGCGTGTGCGTTCGGCAGGATGTCCTCAGCCGTGCGCACAGCCGATATCCGCTTCAGGATTCGCGCATACCCGGTCTTCCCTGATCCGTTCTGTCCGAACAGCACAGTCAGCTCCGAATCGAAACCGAGTTCCTGGTCCGCAGCGAGTGCGTTGACACCTTCGATACCCGCCAAACTGACCAGTTCGAGCGTGTCCTCCTCCGCTGCATCTGCCGCAGCCAGCTCGAGCTTCGGGATGTCGGGGGCGTCACCGCCACCGAGACCCTTCTCCGCGAGGAAAGTGGCGTACGCGGCGTTCAGCAGGGGGTCACTCGGGGCCTGCCGAGAGAGGATTGTTTCAGCGGTGAGCTCCCGCACCCACGCGTCCTGCCCGTTCGCCCAATCCACCAGCAGACGTCGGGGCGTCGCCTCTCCCAAGTTGACCGAGACCTCATCGGTGGTCACGTCTGCCTCCGTCCTGGCGAACGGTGTCAGAAGATACGTGTCGCCGATCAAACTAGAACAGTCCGCTATTCATGATGCCCGACCTTCGGGGTCGGAGCTAAGACGACACGACGACCAACTCCGGCGCAGCCATCGTCGCTTACAACGACGGCCTGATTCACTGCGCGCCCGTGCGGCGCGATGGCCCCGGTCAGGCTGCTCCGCCTGGGCGAGGTTCTGCGACAGGTCGAGCGCGGCGCGGCGCCAGGTTCCGCCATGAGGCAGCGTGACGGTCTGCGTGAGCGGGGTCGTCGGCCTCGCGGGCCTACCTGCCGATTTGCAGGACGGCGTTCTCGGTGAAGACGTCATCAACGCGGATGTAGGTGGTGATGGTGTCCATCGAGCGGTGCCGGGTCTGGTGAGCGATCGCGCGGTCGGTGGCACCGCGCAGGTGGGCGTAGGTGACGAAGCCAGCGCGCAGGCTGTGGGCGCTGTAGGGGCCGCCGGGCAGCCCGGCCCGATTGGTGGCGGCCTGGACGAGGTTGTTGATCGACTCGGGGTGCAGGGGTTGGTCGAGGACGCGGTTGCCGGTGGAGACCTTGCGCAGGATCGGGCCGGTGGTGATGGCGGCCAGATCGAGCCACGTCTCCAGGGCGGTCAGCGGGCAGTGGTCGGGGTGCTCAGCACGGGGCAGACCGATGAGTTCGGCCTGGTCACCGGTCTGATTGGTCTTGGAGCGGTGCAGGGTCAGGACGCGGCCGCGGCGCCCACTGCGCAGTTCCCTCTCGGGGCCGAGCTGCTCGACGGTGAGCGCGGCGAGCTCGGCGCGGCGCAGGGCGCCCCAGAACCCGACCAGCAGAAGGGCCCGGTCGCGAGCGCCGGCCAGCGACGGCTCTTCGGGCCGGTTCTTCCAGGTACGGGTAACCGAGCAGGCGGCCACTGCCTGGTCGAGCAGGGGCGGCATGAGTGGGGCGGCCTGGTCGGGTGGGGCGCCGTGGCTGCGGCGGATGCCGTCCCAGACGGCGGTGACCCGGGCGGTGACGGCGGGGTCGGGCAGGTCCGCGGCGCGGTGGGCGGCGCGGATCCCGGACAGGTGCTTGGCGATGGTGCGGACCTTCGCCCCGGCCTGAGCGAGCGCGACCAGGTAGGCCGACACCGTCGCCGGCGCAGCCGGTAGCGGCGTGAGGTCGTGGTCGGTGCAGAACGCGGTGAAGCTCGTCCAGACCGAGCGGTAGCCGCGGCGGGTGTTGTGCGCGCGCGCCGCGGCGACGTAGGCGGCCTCGTCCGGCGACAGCGGAGTGTCGACCGCGGCCGAGGTGTCGGGGACGGCGTCGAGCTCGGCGTGCGGCACCGGCGGAGCCTATCCGCTGCTTGGCGGGATCTTGTCGATGATCCCGTCAAGCGCTGCGGCGTTTCGTATCGTTTTGTCGCAACGTAACGTATTGCAGAACGATTGACGTAACGATACGTTTCCTATAGCTTGGTGTCGTGAGCGAGCAGCCCTCTCCGGGCATCCCGGCCGATGACGGCGCGGCGGCGGACGTCCGAGCTGACGCTGAGGCCCCGAACGCGGCCGGCGCTCCCGCGGCCGAGGGGCCGTCGGGCGGGACGGCGTGGCGGGCGCAGCTGCGCCCGCCGGATCTGGAGCCGTGCCAGTTCCCGGGCGGATGCGCGAACACCATGGAGTACGCGGGGTCCGGGCGGCGGCCGAAGTACTGCTATCAGGTCGTGGGCGGGGTCATGCACGACCGCGTCAACGCCAAGCGAATCCTCGACGGCGGCACGCCCGCCCGGCGCCGTGGTGAGGTCGACGACGCGCTGGCCCGCCCGATCGCCCGCGCCGGGCAGAGTGTGACCGACCAGGTCGCGGCGCTCATCGCGCGCCTGGACCACAGCAGCAGCGAGCTGCGCGACGCACTGGACACGCTGGCCGATCCCGAGGCGGTCGCGGCGGAGATCGCCGCGATCCAGCGGGCCGCGCGCGCCGAGGTCGACGCCGCGCAGGCCGTAGCCGACGAGGCCCGCGCCCAGGCCCGCGCCGCCCGCGCCGACGCCGAGGCCGCGCGACGCTCCGCGGCCGCGTCCGATGCCGAAGCCATCGAGGCCGCCGAGGCCCGCGCCGACGCCGAGCTCGCCCGGGATACCGCGATCGCCGCGCGGGAGGTCCTCGAGGGCGAGGTCGCGCAGGTCCGCGCCGAGCTCGAGCAGCGCGACACCGAGCTGGCCGCAGCCCTCGCCGAGCGGGACACGCTCACCGCCGCGCGTGACTCCGCGATCGCCGCCCGCGACACCGTGACCGCGGAGTCCGCCCGGATCACCAGCGAGCTGGAGGCCCTGACCCGCGAGCACGCCCGCGTCGAGACCGAGCTCGTCGACGCCCGTCGGCAGGTGGAGCTACTGGTCGGCGAACGCGACACCACGGCCGCAGATCTGGGCGCGGCCCGCCGTGACCTCGACCGGGCGGAGACCGACCGCGCCCGGTTGGCCGACGAGCTGCACGAGGTCCGCGAACAGGCCGTCGAGCACCGGGCCGCACGCGCCGCGGCGGAGAGCAGCCTGGCCGCGCTGCGCGAGCAGCTCGCCCACGATGTCGACCGCGAGCGGGCCTACGGCGAACAGCGTCTCGCCGACGCCGAGGCCCGCCACGGCGCCCAGCTTGCCGAGCTGCGCACCGACCTCGCGCGGCTGCGCGGACAGATGGGCGGTCGGACTCCGGAAGCCGACGCCGGCCTCGTGAACGACTCCGGGTCCGGTCGAGGCACGAGCGGACGTAAGGCCCGACCCCGGGCGGCGCAGCGCCGACCCGGCCCCACCGCCACCACGACCGACACCGCACCTGCCGACGAAACCCGACCCGTCGCCCCCGATGCTCAGGAGTGAGGCCCCGTGAACTCCGCCTTCCCCACCGGACCCGCATCCCCCACCCCCGCTCATCAGGCGGGACCTCCCCCACGCCTGGGGCCCACCGCCGCCCCGCGGCCAGTGATGGCCAGCACGACCGTGCCGCTCGCCCCGGGGGCCGGGCCGTCGCTGTGCTGCGACCGGTGCGGGCAGGCCGCGGCCGACCCGCTGCAGCAGATCCTGATGAGCGCGGTGTGGCTGATCCCCGGCCCCGACGGCCCGACCACCGCCCGCTACTGCCGAGCGTGCCCGCCGGTCGGGCCGATCACCGACCTCGCTTGTCTGCGCTGCGGTGATGGACCTCTGCTTGTCGGCGAGCTCGCTGCCGATCCTTCCGGGCCCGATGACGTGCTGCCCGCGGCCGCGCGGGACTGGCTCGCTGCGGCGGGCTGGCGCCTGGACGGGCCGGTGTGCCCCGATTGCCGACCGCGCCGCTGACCGATCTCGTCGGATGGTCGCTGTCGGGGGCGTCCGGTATGACGTGGCTTGGAACGAGCTGAGGAGGACGTCATGCCTGCGCCTGACCCTGCTTCTGCGCACGCCGCACCCCTGGTGGAGCGCCTCGCGCAGATCCTTGATCCGGTCGCGTTCGACGACCGCGCCGAGCCCCGCACGCTTGGAGCGTTGTGGGATCAGACCTGCCGGCGCATGACCGCCCAGCAACACGCCGCCCGCGCGATCGCCGCCGGATGGGTGCCCACCTCGGAAACGGCGCCATGACGCGCCAGGACCGCAACGCCCGCACCGTGCTCGTCAACTTCCAGCCCGTCCGGATGCTGGCGGGGTCCACGTTGATCGATGAACTCGGCTCCGGGGACTGGTTCGTCGGGCCCTCCGGCGAGCTATCCGAGGTGACCTGCTCAGTATCGAGCATCCGAAACTCTGGACCGAGGTCATGAACCTGTCGATGTCGAAGCAGGAGCGCCTGTGAAGCGCCACGCCAGCCGCTGGCGCGGCATCGGCCCCGCCCGCCCGGACCGGGTCGCGTTTGTCCCCCAGAACGACCGCGGCCGTCCCGCCGGCGCCACCCCACCGGTGCCCCGCGCTGTGGCACCGCTCCCTGCCCGCCAGGGCCAGTGCTCGACGTGCGGGCAGATCGCACAGGTGAAGGGCGGGAACCTCCTGCCCCACCACAGCCCAGACCGCATCGCGTGCCGCGGCCGTCGACCGGCCTGGGCTGAGCTCGTCCGGCACCGCTGCCAGGACTGCGGCACCTCCGCCGGGCTGGGCGCCCGCGTCCCTGCCGACCACCACACTCCCACCGGGGAGCCGTGCAACGGCACTGCGCAGCTGGTGCCCACCGGGCGCCGGACCACCTATCGCCAGCCCCCACCCACCCCACGGGTCCCGATGCGGCGCGGGAAGCCCCACCCCGACGCCGCCGAGCGGGCCCGCCGAGACGAGAAGCGCGCCACTCTCCAGGCCGAGAAGCGACTCGCGCGCGATGCAGCCCGCGCCGCCAGGCAGGGGAACACCTCCCGGAAGCGCGTCCAGCAGCTGACCGAGGAACAGCAGGGGCCACGCATCCGGGCGGCCGCGGAGCTGGACGGTCGCTACCAGCACCCGGAGGACCTGCCCGGCGGCCCGCCGCACGCGTACCGACTCCCACAGCAACCAACCATCCCGCCTTCGCCGTTCACGGCCTCGGCAGCGCCGGTGCAGGAGGTCCGAGCCTCCACTCCCGAACCGTCCCCGCTTACCAAGCTCGTGCCCGTGCAGGAGGTGCCCATCAAGGCCTGGAAGGCAGCGGCCGCGCCACCGCACTACCTGTCTGACCCCTTCCGCCCGTGACCGAGCCAGTACGGTCGCTTTCGGCAGTACGTCGTCGGAGGGCCTTGCGGGATCGGCAGCTAGGTCCCCCGAGCAAGTGTGCTCCGGCTGCCGTCCGGCGCGTTCGCTGAGGGCACCAATGCTGGCGGTCTGCGCTAGTCCTGACAGGTGACGATCGCGTAGGCGCCCTCGGAGGAGTTCTCCGAGATCACGTTGCCGGACGGCCCGATAATCTGGCAGGAGATCGTGCCGCCGCCGGAGTTCTGCGCGGAGACGTAGGCGAAGCTCATTCCGCTGTAACCGGGGGACTCCACCGATTTCGACCAGGGCAGCTCGGCCGAGGAGACCTGCGAGGTATTCCCGCCGGTGCTGCTGTAGGTGATCATCGCGCTGTTCTTGCCGGTGATCTTGTAGGTGTAGGTCGAGCTCGGCTCGACATACGCCGTGGTCGGGGCGGTGGGGGCCGGGGTGGAGGCCATGGTCGCCGAGGACGCGGTCGATCGTGCCGACGTGGGATCGAGGGTCACCCGAACCGAAGAGGTCTTGCTCCACCACGTGCCCGCGGCCGGCGACTGCCATTCGACGAACGAGTCCATCGACGCGTAGTTCGTCGTGAAGGAGATGTCGCGGAAATCCGCGGTGTCTAACGCCGCGCTGGCCTCGTCGCCGGTCATGCCAGTCAGGTCAGGGACGGTCGCGTAGCCGAACGAGGCCGGGTCGTTCGGCTCCTGCGAAGTGGTGGTCGAGGTGGCCGCAACGGCCGTCTGATCGGAGCCCGCAGCAGACGAGCCCGACTCACCGGCTCCGAGTACGAGCCCGGCGATGAGCCCGACCACACACATGACCGCTCCGACGCCGAGCAGGCCCAGCCGCGGGCCGCGAGAGCCGGCCGGGGACGGTGCGTCTTCGATAGGTCCGGGAGGGGTGCTGTCCGGCGGCTGGATCATGGCGGGCCTTTCGACAGTTGCGCGCTGCTGACGCCCATTCAGCGCACTTTTCCGATCCACCGTTAGCACCAGTCCTCAGGATTGATGAGACGCTCGGAAGCCGCCAGCTCGGTGAGCTCACCGCCACGGCCACTCCGGCCGGGCTGGGTCCCCGTCACCGACCTCGACGACAGCCCGCTCTCGGCCGCGCCAGCGAGCACCACGGCCCGGCACCGGCCCAACCGGCCGCGGTGAGCGGCTACCTGATGAGGCGTCCGCGCCGCGGATGCAGGGGAGCGCGCATCACCGGTGTGCGTGAAACGCTGGAACCGGATTCCTCATACATTCGACGACCGTCATCGGTGGCCGCGAGCAGCTCCGCGCGGCCCGCATCGACGGTGTGACTCCAGGCGAGCACTGCGTCGAAGGCTGCGCGGCCGTGACCCCGAGCCCGAGCCCGAGCCCGAGCCCGAGCCCGAGCCCGAGGATCGGTGCATACGTTGCTGATCAGCACGTCGCCCTTCGGTCGAGTGCGGTGACGGGGGCGCGTCTCGGAGTGTGCCCAAGGCGGTCGCGAGGACCGCGCCACCCACCTCGACGACCACGATGCAGGAGCGTGGGTCCTCCAGCCGCGGCGTGAATCACTCCGTCGCCTCGGCCTGGCTGCTGTTCCCTGCGCTGGCGCTCTCGATCCCGGCGCCCCTCTCCTGCCGTCGCTGCTCGGCCAGGGGGTCGCGACGACGCCCCGCGACAGCACGGACCCAGCCGCCGGCACCGGGCTGACCGGGCTTGCGGAGCGGGTCACCTCGACGGTGGACGGCTGCGGCTGCCGAGCCCGCCCGGCGGCACCACCCTCCTGCACACCGAGCTGCCTCTCACCTGAGGCTGGCTCCCAACAAGGCGGATCGGGACCGGCTCAGCTGGACATCCGCTCTCTCATGCCGGGGAGTCCGACGGATTCCCCACCGAGGTGAGGTGCAGAAGTTGATGGAGCTCGGCAGTGATCGCCTCGCGCAGGGGATCGTGACGAGTTGACAGTGCGTAGCGGGGCGACTTGCGGTCGGGGTATGTCCAGACCGGGCTGTGGCGATGCTCGGCAGGTTCCCATTCGTAACGTGGATGTACGTGTGCGTGAAGATGCTCGAATGAATTTCCGAGGATCTCGTAGTTGATTCTTCGGAATCCACTGTCAAGCTGCTGGCACGCGTTCGCTACGGCCTCACCGAGGATGGACATGTCCATCAGGAAATCGGCGCGTTCGGCCCTGTTGAGATCACTGAGATGATTGGCCGTGCCTGCATAGAGAAGGAGGCTGTAGCCGGGAAGGTGTTGTGTGTCTCCGATGACCGCCCAGCTCGTCGACATGCGCATCATGACCGTCGGGTTCTCGCCACGCTCGGCGGCCGCGATTCTCTCGTACATCCGTCCCCCTTTGCGAGGGTTCACCGTTCCGCGGTTCAGCTTCCACTCCGCACTCGACTCTACTACGATTCTGATTGTGAACGACCCTGAGGCGCGTCTGTCGGACTTGTTCTCGCTCGCTGAGGGACAGCACGGGTACGCCGGTCTGGCGCAGCTCGGTCTGCACCTGGGCTCCCCCTCGGTGCAGCGCTGGCTGCAGCTCGGCCTTGTCGAGCTCGCCCGGCCCGATGTGCGCGACGTTGGTCCTGCGGGAGGAGTGCTCCGGGTCAGGGCGGGCGCCCGGCACGATTTTCCCGGTCTGTATGCGACCTGGGTCGGGCTCGAATCGACGCCGGCGTGGCGGCGTTCGCCCACGGCCACCGCGGTGGTGTCGCATCGTTCCGCTGGCCTGGTCTACCGAGTCCTGACCGCCCCGGTGGCGGCCTACGAGTTCACCGCCCCGACTGCGCAGGCCGCTACTCGTTCCTCGTCATGGCCGGGCGCAGCCGCGCCTGCATCGACCGAACATCCTCAGCCAGCGCAGGGTGGCGACGCGGTGGGTTCGCCGTCGGGAGAGGTGGTCGTGCGGAACGCGCTGTTGCTCGAGTGTGAGGTCGTCCTCGTTGAGGGGATGTGGGTCACCAGCCCAGCTCGGACGGTGGCCGATCTGTACGTCGACTGCGGCGTCGGGGTCGAGGTGCTCGGCCGGATATGCCAGAACCTGCTGTCCGCCGGGTGGGTCGCCGGCCGGGATCTGCCGGGCGAGTTGAGCGCTGCCTTCGCTCGACGCGGCCTTCACGATGATGGGAGCGGGTGGCTGGCCGAAGCGCTCGAGGCGGCGGCCTGAGCCGGAACGGCAACAGCGGTGACTCACCCCGACCCGTGGCGGCCCCACCTTCTTCCCGAGTTTCGTGACCGGTTTCCCACCTGGTCTGATCTGACATCCGCGGTCGCACAGCGGGCCAGCGGCCCTGAGCTCGACTCCAGCCGGGCGATGCAGCAGCTGATCATGACCGACCTGCTCGCCGGGCTCAACCAGCGATCCCACGAGTGGCATCTCCTCGGATCGCTGGCCCTTCCCGTGCGCCCACATCCCGATGACCCGTGGCCCGAGACGATGCGGCCGTCCCAGACCGGGCCCCATCCGGCTTACTGCATGCCGCGGACCGCCTTCGATCTGGACCTTTTCGCGCACTCCCTGCGTCACCGCGACGCCCATGACTACGGGCGGGAGGTCCTGGCCGCGATCCACGACATCGCTCCACCCATCTCCCAGCCGGGCAGGACCTCGACGGTCGGGCTGGGCGGGCTGCTGCGCTACAGCGCGAACGCCCTGACCGTCCACGACAGCGGACAGGTCATGGGCACCCTCAACGCGCAACCGGTCGACGATCGCTACGGCCCCCGTAGAACTGTCGCCGTCGCCGACCCCATTGTCGTGGAAATCGATATCAAGCCGCCGAGCAAGATGGTCTATGTCGGCCCGCCCGACGTTTCACATCGCTCGGTAACTGCCCTCGACCTTCCCGGTCTCATGCCGGTCCGGCCGACCCTGTTTCCCATCTCGAACCAGATCGCGGACAAGCTCGTCCTGCTTACCGGTCCGCCGACCAGCCTTCGCGGCAACAACACCACGGCCTGGCACCGCTATAAGGATCTCATCGATCTGCACTATCTGATCTCGACATGCCGTGTCGACGGTGATCTGCTCCGCCAGGCCGTGGCCACAAACTGGAACTGGAACAGGATGGACGCAGAGCGGCTCCCCGTCCCCTACCGGGTTTACGGGCAGTCGCCGCTGGCCACACCTGATGAACGTCAGATCCCATGGGAAGCCGAGATCGACGCGCTCCGTCACCAGTGGCCGCAGCTACGTGCCTACCCGCACTTCTCCGCGATGGTTGACACCATCAGTCACTTCACCGCCGAACTGAGCGCCAGCGAGAGCAGCCGCTGGCGCCCGGGGCAGGGCTGGGAATCAGATCCCACCGCCGCTGCCCGGGGCGCGCAGCGGGCGCTCTACGCCCGCGAGGACCGAGAACGGGCCGCTCGAACCCAGCACACATCGACGACCCCACCACCTGCAGCGGGACCCCAGCAGCTCGGCGGCCCGGACCGGACCAGGGGGCGAGGGCTCCGTCCGTAGGGAGCGGTGGCTCAACCCGTGACCGGCACCGCGAGCGCGGCCACGGTCGACTGTGCAGCTTCCGAGGGGCTACCCGACGCCGTCGCTATCGGCCGACGGAGCCGTCAATCTGTTCGCGCAGGATGTCGGCGTGGCCCGGCCTATCCGCCACGGCGATTGCCCGTGCGCTGGGCTGAGTCGCTCTGGGGCTGATGGAGACTCGCGCTATGGGATTCCGACCGGGTGTTGGTCGTCCCGGTGGGCAGCGTAGAACGCCTGCTCGTACTCGTGCGGAGGCCGGTCTCCGAGGTAGCCGTGCAGGCGCTGGTGGTTGTGCCAGTGCACCCAGCCCAGCGTCGCGAGCTCGACGTCCTCCACTGTCTTCCATGGACCGTCTCGGGCGGGTCCGCGGATCAGCTCGGCCTTGTAGTAGCCGTTCACGGTCTCGGCCAGCGCATTGTCGAACGAGTCCCCGACGCTGCCGATCGACGGAACCGCGCCGATCTCAGCGAGCCGCTCGCCGTAGCGCACCGACGTGAATTGCGACCCGGCATCGCTGTGACAGCGCAGGTCCGGCAGCCGGGTGCCGCGCGACCAGCGCGCCATCTCTAGCGCATCGAGCACCATGCTGGTGCGCATGTGCCCGGCGACCCGCCAGCCCACGATCATCCGCGAGAAGGCGTCGACGATGAAACACACGTAGGCGACCCCGGCCCAGGTCGGCACGTAGGTCAGGTCGGTAACCCACAGCTGATTCGGCGCGTCGGCCCGGAACTGGCGCTGCACCAGGTCCGGATGGCGCGCCGCGACTGGATCCGCCCGAGTGGTGCGCAGGCGCTTGGTCCGTCGGGCGCCCTCGATACCCGCCGCGCGCATCAAGCGGGCGACCTGGTCACGGCCGACGTCCAAGCCGTCGCGGCGGGCGGCCTTCCACAACTTGCGTGCCCCGTAGACGCGGTAGTTGTTCTCCCACAACCCGACCAGCCGCGGGGTCAGCTCGGCGTCCCGCCTGGCCCGCGCCGAGGCCGGGCGGGTCTTGGCGGCGTAGTAGCTGCTCGGGGCCACCTGCAGCACACGGCAGATGAGCTCGACCCCGAGCCGGCGCCCCTCCACGACGTCGTCGCGGTGGGCGTCGACGAATGCCACTACCTGCGGTACTGGCGGTCGAGCTCCGCCCCGAAGAAACTCGCAGCCCGCTTGAGCACCTCATTGGCCCGGCGCAGTTCGCGGACCTCTTGCTCGAGCTCGCGTACCCGGGCTGCCTCGTCGGTGGTGACACCGGGCTGGTGGCCGTCGTCGACGTCGGCTTGGCGCACCCACAACCGCACCGACTCCGCGCCGTAACCGAGCTGATCGGCCACCCGCTTCACCACACCGTGATCGTGTCCCAGCTCGGTGCGCAGGGTGCGGACCATCCGCACCGCCGCGGCCTTCTCCTCCTGCGAGTACCGCCGCGTCGTCGGCTTGCCCGCAGTGCGTTCTGACGGCATGACTCCATCCTCGTTTCCAAGGTCAAGAGTCTCTACAGCACCCAGGGCGGCTCAGGCATGCCCACTGAGGCGGTGCGCCAACGGCACAACGCCGCCGACGGCAGCCGCTCGACAGGTTCGTGTCTCGGGTGCGGTGCGCTCGCCATGGCTTCGACCAAAGCCGCCGAATCAAGCATGTCCCGAGACCCGACACACTCAGAGGGAGCTGTGCTGGCAAGCCCGCTCACCGCACACACAGCAGTAGATAATTTTCTAGCATGATCGTATGTTCAGGAGCGTGGACTCCTCCCCCGCCGACCGGCTCCTCTCCCTGTCGATCACTCTGGCCATCGACCCGCCGATCCCGGCCGATACCGATGTCCACGAGATCGGCCAGGCCGTGGCCGCAAGGATCGGCAGCGACGGGGTCGCGATGACGACGGCCCCCGTTCGCGGTGAGCCGATCGGCCGCCTCGGCTGGGTCATCCCCACCACCACGAATCGCGCCATGGGCAGCGGCCTCGCCGACTTCGCACGCGTTTTGGAGGCCGCCGCTCGTGAGGGTCTCGAAGGCGTCGCCCCCCTGACGACCCCGGAAAATCGCGGCCGCGTCCGCACCGTCGCCTTGGAAGTCCTCACTCTCGACGAGGTCGATCGTCGCCTGGCCATCGACCGCTTCCCCGACGTTGTCGGCATCGACGAGGTCTGCCACATCCTTGGCGTGAAACGAGCCATGGCCTACCGCCACACCTCCCGCGACAGCTTTCCCCCGCGTGTCCGTGAGGGGGTCGCGATCTGGTTCCGCGCTGGCGTCGAGCGCTACGCCGCCGAGCTACGGGGGGAACCAGACCCCATGATCGAGAAGATGCGCAGCCTCGGATACTCCACAGCGCCCGTCGAGGTCGGAACCTCACCGACGGCCGCAGCCGGTAGGGAGGACATCAAGACCACCGGCCCCAGCTGATCCGCAGCCGAGGACGCCCGACACGGCCTCGACGGCCACGCGCGCGTCAGAGATTCTGCGCTGGCAGGCGGCACCGCCCCGGCCTGACCCACCCCGCTCACACCGGTCTCCCCGGAGACGCTGGCTACCGTGCGCGGTCGGCGCGGCAGTGATTGTCGGCCCCCTGTGCCACTCTGCGAGGCGAGCTCGGTCTGCGGGTGGAAGGAGATGAGCGGTGACCCTCGCCCTGGAGCTGTTCCCTCGCCGCGTGGATCCGGAGGACTTCGCCCGCGCCCAAGTCGGACGGTTCGCTGGTCACCAGCTCCGCATCGGCCGCTCCCGAGTCGTGCACGCTGTCGCCTTCCGTTCCTGGCTCGGCGACCTCACGCTGCCGGTCCCGGCCTGTCACCAGGGCTGGTCCGGATTCGCCGCAGCCGGCGACCTGCTCGCCACCAGCGATCCCGTGACGTGCCGGAAGTGCGCGTTGCGCGCCGGGCCGGTAGCCGTGGTGGCGGAGCAAACCGCGTTGTTCCCGGTCGAGCTGCCCTAAAGCAGCCCGGCCGGCGCTGGCCACGGCCCCAGCCGACGAGGCGGCCGGGCGGCGCCCCGAGGATGCGGACCCGCCGCATCGCCGACTTCGAGCCCAGCCTCGACGGACGGCCCTACCTGCGGCCCGTCCCTCGGATCTCGAGGGCAGGCCGTCGTCGTCTCACCCGTTCGCGCGGGGTTTGAAACGCAACAGGGGTTGCGTCCGATACGTCCGGTGTATCCCGGTTCCCACTCCAGGACCAACCCCCGGCCCCCGAACGGAGCGCTTCACCCATGAGCGTGTCCCAGCGCCTCGCCGAGTACAACGCGCGGAACTACGAGCGGCAGGCGGCCCTGACGAACAACCCCCGTAAGCAGGCGAAGCTTCGGGGTAAGGCCGCGGCGGAGCGTCAGAAGGCCGGCCTCCCGCAGCCAGGGCAGACGCCCCCGCCGCCGGTGGGTGCTAGCTAGGCGGCCGGGGGCCGGGATGGACGCGCCGACGGTGCGCCTCGGCGCGGTGCCGACCGCGGGGCGGCCGGTCGAGGTCCGGGAGGGCGGCGTCGGGCTCCAGCAGAAGATCAAGGCCGGTGCGATCGGGCTGATGTGCGTGGGCGCGCTGATCGGGTGCGTGAACTACATGACCAGCGACGGGGAGACCACGGCGACGGCGGCCGGGACGACCGGAGGCGGGTCGAGCTACTCCACGGCCGACGTGGAGGCGTGCGACATCGCCGGGGAGCAGATGCGGGCGGTCGGGGAGATCGACCTCAGCCAGCCACCCGAGAACGCCGCGATGCACACCTTCGCCGCCGCGGAGCAGGTGCAGGGCGCGGCGGTCTCGGCGGACGACCGGGTCCTGACCAGGCAGCTCGGGGACGGCGCGGCGCTGCTGCGGGACATGGGCGCGACCCTGGCGCCGAACCTGACGCCGCGCGAGGAGGTCGACCCCTCCGCCGGTGACGACGTGTTCGGGCCGATCGTGGAGACGTGCCGCGGGGTGTACGCCGCGGGGTGACCCGGGGCGCCGGGAGCGCCGCGGTGGGCGCCCCCGGCTGTGCGGTTCGGCGCGGGGCTCGACCGTGCACCGCACCTCGGCGGGATGCCCGGTGGCGGCGCGGCTACTCGCTGAGCCACGATCGAAGGCGTGGACCTGACACCCCTCCAGCGCGTGACGCTGCACCGCCTCGTCGTGGGCGAGGTGACGGCGACGACGGCGCACCGGCGGTCGCTGCGGTGGCTGCGCCGGTACGGGCTCGTCGACGCGGACGGCATCCCCACCGACGAGGGGCGGGCGTACCTGGTCGAGCTGCGAGCGGAGGTGCAGCGCCGGAGGGACGCCCGCGACGAGGCGGAGAACCGGCGGCGCCGCGAGGACCCGGCGTGGGGGATGCGGGACGCGATCCGACGGTGGAAGGCCGGCGAGCGTGACCGGTGACGGGCCGTCCGCGGAGGAGCTGACCGACGCTGCGGTGGCGCGGATCCAGGTGGTGTGCGACGCGGAGCGGATGCGGTACGAGGAGGTCGTCGCCCGGGACCCGTCGGTGAAGGCCGCGATGGAGGGCCGGTACGCCGATGAGTTGTCGGCGTGTGTGCACGCGGTGCGGGACGCCTACCTGGCGGAGGGGGTCTCTCGGGAGCGGGCGGTGCAGGCGTCGGAGGCGTGGTTGATGATCAAGTCCGGGGTGCGGGGTGATCTCGCGTTCGGCGACGAGATCCTGGCGGACTTCGCGTCGGGGAGGCTCCGGCGCGGCGGGTCAGGGTTCGGCGCACAGCCGTAGTTGTCCACCTGGGGTGGACACGGCAGTCCGGCCGGGGCGTACCATCGTCGGTGGTCCCGTCCATGGAGCTCCGCGACGTCGAGCGAGCGCTCCGCGCTCACGGCTGCCGTGTGCTCTCCGAGTCCGGGCCGCACACCAAGTGGGGCTGCCCCTGCGGCGCCCGCACCACGCCGGTCCCCGGCACCGCCATCTCCCCCGGAGTGGTGCGCAGCATCGGCAAGCGCATGGAGTGCCTGCCGAAAGGGTGGTTGCAGTGACGTCGACGTACTTCGTGACCGCGCACCGGTGGGAGCGCGGCTGGGAACTCCACATCGCCGACGCCGCCGACCAGGAGGTCGGCGTGACCCAGTGCCGCACCCTCGGTGGGGCGGAGGCGATGGTGCGGGACTACCTCGCCCTGGACGACCGGGACGGAAACGCGCCGCTGGAGATCCGGCCGGTGTTCGACCCTGCCGTGCAGGAGCAGGTCACCGCGTCCCGGGCGCGGATCCGGGCGGCGCAGCTGGAGCAGGAGGCCGCGGCGAAGGAGTCCCGCGCCGCGGTCGCGCGGCTCGACGAGCTCGGGCTGTCCGGGACGGAGATCGCGCAGGTCCTCCAGCTGTCCAAGCAGCGGGTGTCGGACCTGCGGAAGGCGTCCCGGTGAGCCGGGGAGAGGATGGCCGGCGTGAGTGATGAGACCGCGCCGCAGGACGTCCCGACCGTGAGGAGCCGTCTCGCGTGGCTCGGTGAGGACGCCATCGCGGAGCACTTCGCCGTCGGGCGGATCCACCTCGACGGCGTCCGTGTGACGGACCTGGACGCTCCGGCTCCGGAGGGCACGCGGCCCGTGCTCCGCTGAGTCGTCCGTCCCGGGTGTCAGCCGGGACGGCCGCACGGCCCGCCCCCGCTGGTTCCGGGGGCGGGCCGTCGTGCTGCGGCGGCGCTCAGGGGCGCCGCTCGGTCACGGCTTCTTCGGTAAGCCGTTGGGGTGGAAGTGTCGCGACCGCTCGACCCTCATCGCGTTGAGGATCGCCGCGTCGCGCACAGCGGAACGTTGTTGTGCCTGCTCCGCCTCAGATTGCGACCTGTAGACCGGGCGCTTGATGAACACCCGGTAGATCCCCAGAGCGACCAGCGAGAGCACGGCCGTGTTGATCAGGGACGCGATGAGGTCCCCCACGCTCATGATCATGTAGAACGCGAACACTCCGGAGGCGAACACCGAGAAGAGGACCGGGCGCACGACGGATCCGGCTCTGGGCGTGTCCGGGAGCTGGCGCCCGTAGCCCGGGAAGTCCTTCGGCCGTTCGGGGCTCAGCGCAGCCGGAGGGCTTGCCCAGCTCGGCGTCAAGGGCGGGCCCTGCGGCCAGGGATTCGAGATGGGAATCGGGGCCGTGACCCACTCGGTCGGCGGGACCGCCTGGGGGTGAGGGTGCTGCTCCCACCGTGGCTGCATGATCACTCCCCCTTGGGTGTTCACTCGACACGGTGACACCAATTAGGGAGATTAGCGACGAACTGCAAGATCATGTGGTCGCGCGCGGGTCGCGGTTCCTCGGGGACCGGCCCGACCGCGCGAGGCCAGCTCGCGCTGCTAGGTGAGGACGCGATCGCGGAGCACTTCGCCGCGGGCCGTATCCACCTCGACGGGGTCCGGGTGACCGACCTGGACACCCCGCCCCAGAGGGCACCCGCATCGTCATCGCCGGGAGCTGACGACGTCCGCCCCAGCTGATCCCGGGAGGGCTACACACCCGGTCCGCCTCCATCGGCAGTGACTGCTGGCGAACCGTAGGTCACCACTGCGTGGAGGCCAGGTTCTAGTGGCTCGGTTGCAACAGTGTCTGGGGCCCCGATCACGGCGCTGGGTCCCCACGTCGACGCGCAGAGAACCTACCCCGGGGGAGGTCGAGGACCATTTGCGATCAGGGCTCCGGTGCGATGTTGTAGGCAACATGGCTGATCGTGACGGGCATCGTCGCTGGGTGGCTCCGCCGACTTGGCCGGCGCCGCCGCACGGCTGGGTTCCACCGTCCGGTTGGCAGCCCGACCCCCGGTGGGGACCTGCGCCACCGGGATGGCAGTTCTGGGACGACACCCCGGAAGAACCCCCCGCGGGCAATCCGGTGGGTGATCCCACAGAGATGAGGGAGACCGCAACCGAGCCGCACGAGCGGTCGGGGCCCAGTGTTCGGGCGGAGGACGACGACACCGGTGACAGCCCGGTTCTGGGACACAAGGCAGAGAAGATCTCAGCCGAGGTGCTGTTCCACATTCGCGACGCGGCCCCGGAGGGCGAGCTCGTACGGGCGGTGTTCCGCGCGAACAGCATGCGGCCACTGGCGAACTTCGTCGCAATCACCAACGTCCGCATCGTGGTCGGAGACACCACCGATCAAGGCCGCAAGTACCTCAAGCGCCACGTACTGGTCGACGACATCGCCGAGTACAACCTGCGCAAGTACCCCGGTAGCACCCCCCGCCTGCGCGTGCTCACCAAGACCGGTGAGGACGTCTTCCTCACCCAGATGTTGCACCGCCAGGACGACGAAGCGGTCAACGCAGCGCTGTCCCGTCTGATGGCCAGACCTGGTCCTGCAGAGGTCATCGCCGCCGCACGCCGGCGGGGTCTGACCCCTGGGACGGGGAGCGCTGCGACGCCACCTCGAGTTGCGCTCGTCCACGATGACGCACGACGCCTGCTGTCCTCGGCAGCAGCCGCCGCAGAAGCCGGCGACATCACCCACGAGGAAGGCTTCCTGCGCGACGTGATGAACCTGGCTGGCCGGGCACCCTTGCTCTCACGGACCGAAGTCCGCCAATGGCTCCGGCAGCAGATCGACCGTGACCACGGCAAAGGTCTCATCCGCCGCGGAGCGACCCTGCTCGGAACCATCGAGGCGACCCGCGGCGAGGGGGTCACCGTCTTCAGCGACCGGATCCTGCACGGCATCCGGGTACATCGGATGGACCCCTTCGTCTCTGCCGCGGTCCAACTCGACGGAAACGTCATGGTCTCCCACCGGCCGACCCTGACCCGCATGATGGTCGGCTCGGTTCTCCCCGGCACCGCGCTGATCCCGGGGCTGGCGTTCCAGAAGAAGCAGGAACACGACAACCGCACCGCTACCGTCACCATCAGCCACCCCGAATGGTCGGTCGACATCGCCATCAACCCCGACCAGCTCGCGTCGCCGCGCTCCATCGCCGGCCGGATCAACGCCACCGCGGATCAACTCCAGAGGCAGGAGGCCATTCCCACTACAGATATCGGCGCCAACACCGAATCCGACCGCATCAGCAAACTTGAACGGATCGCCGCGCTACTGGCCCAGGGCCTCATCACGCAAGAGCAGGCCAGCACCCTGCGCGATGACGTGATGCGTTAGCGCCGTAAGGACCAGGGCCGGGCCTACCGTTGGGGTGCACGTTTGTTGAACGAATTTCCTGCTCGCAGTTTGACGCTCAGCCGGTGAACCGCGATGCCCAGACCGTGGCCGCAGCCGCCAGCGGCCTTGAGATCGTGCCGCGCACCCAGCGTTGGGCGCACGTCAGTCTCTGCGTCCTCGATGCTGTCTTCTCCATCAGCGCACGCTATTCGACCACGGCGGCGACCTGTCGACGATACGCAACGGCAGCACAGATCCCAGCGCTGGTTGATGCCAACTCCAGCGCTTACTGGGAGCAGCCTCTCAGCGAGTTCGTACAGTCAGTGCGGCATGCAGGCGTTGAGGCCTTCGCACACGACACTCTTGAGAACCTCCAGCGCACGAGCACGCGAAGCGGCATCCTGAAAGCGGAGGCCGCCCTGCAGTACGCCGAGGCGCTGGTCGACTCCTCCGTCGAGCGGTACGCCGACATACCCGCGCTCTTCGACGACGAGCCGCGCCTGGCCGAGCTCACCAGCCGGCTGCGCCAGGTCCCCGGGAACGGCGACTCCGACGTACGCCTCGGCTACCTCTGGATGCTTCTCGGCGACGACGACACGATCAAACCCGACCGCATGGTCCTCCGGTGGCTCAGCAGCGTCGGCGTCCTTGCCCGTCGAGTCTCGCCGGCCCAGGCTCGCTCAGTGCTGACTGAGGCCGCGCAGATCATGGGTTGCACGGCGTGGTCGCTCGACCACGCCATCTGGCAGGCACAACGAGCGTTCGACAACGAGCGCGCGAGGCCACGGCCGTCTGCGTCCCCTGGGGAGCCGGAACAGTAACTAGGTGACGAGCCTCAAGTCAGAAGAACGCTTAGAGCGCGAACTCGATGTTGGCGATGTCACCTGTACTTCCACCGACGGTGAGCTGGTCCCGAGAAAACGGCAGCTTGCGGCCACTTGTGCCGATCTCGAAGGTGTAGAACTCGGAGTCCGGCACGTTAGTAAAGGCCCACCCGAAGCGGCAGCTGGCACTCCCAGGGGTAAATCCCATGCCGAGGTTACTGACTCCCAAGAGGCGGCCTTCTGCGTCACGCAGCGTCACCGGTGTCTTGAATTTGACGTCGTCGTACTCGCCGGTCGCGACACATTCTTCTTGTCCGCCCTCGGCGTAGGAGTGCACCACTCCGGTGTTGGTGTTCGAGCCGTCGAGGACCAAGCTTCCGGTGATGGTGCGAGCCGGGCCCTGGTTACCTCCGTCGCTGCATCCTGCCATAACAGCGACCGCGAGCATCGCGATGCTCAACACCGAAGTAGCGCTTGTTCCGGACCACTGAATTCGAGCGCGACGAAGCCGGGACCTCAACAGGTTGGAGCAGTTGGGGCTGTTCTGCAAGGTCACGCTAGTCCTTTAGTCAGATGGATACGCATGCTACAGCGAATGACATAGTCGCTTCAGCTATCGACGGAATCTGTCTTCACCGGCCAGAACGGTCGACGTGATTACGGCTCATACGCTTTGGTCAGATAGGACCGAGCAAAGCTCCACCGGTGGTCGCTGTCGCCGTCGATCGTCGCGGCGGCCCAGCTCGACTCCACGCCAGGTCCTGCCGGTCGCCTCTTGAACTGTGGGGCGGTTGGGCGCGGGCCCCGATGGTGCATCGTCGATGGCCCGGAGCCGCACTGTCGGATCCGGAAGACTGACGTGCTCGGGGAGGGCGCACTCCGCCCGGCTGGCTCAGCGGAGGCTGGCCGGGATGTTCTCCGGCGGACCGGGGCTGGTCAAGGCCCTCATATCGGTGGGGCTGAGCTGCACAGCGCGGCTCCCGCAAACAACTTGAGCTGCCCCAGAGACCGCGCTGTACTGGAAGTTGACTGACGCACCGGGCCCGCCGTTGTAGCCGCTGATGAACGTCGTCGTGCCACCGACGGCCGGCCGCCACGGGGTCAGCCCGGTGATGTCGACTCCGCACCAACTCATTGCCGCAATCTCCCGCTCGGTGCAGTTCTGCCATGCGGTCCCGTTCTCGCCTCGTGGGAGGGGGCACTCCAGCGGGGTGGTCGACGCCGCATCATTCGTGGTTCTGCGAGGTGACGACGAGGACTCCCCTCGATACGCCATCACGCCGACGACGACCACGAACAGCGCTAGTAGTGCGGTAGCGCCGAAAAGCACCTTCGGTAGCAAGCCAATGGGCTGTTTCCGTGGCGTGGGTTCCTGGGCCCAGGGCGGGGTCATGCCTGTGTCTCCGGCTACTGCTTGGTCATCGTGAGGACGACGGTGGAGTCCGACGGGATCGTCTCGCCGGCGCTGGGCTCGATGGAGACGACCTTCCAGTTCGCAGCGTTGAGCACCACGGTGTCCTGCTCGTCGGCCGACCCGGCCTGCACGTTGGTGAACCCCGCCCGCTCAAGCTCGTCGAGTGCGATGGCGCCGTTCTTGCCGTCGACGTCGGGGATCTCGAGGTCCCGCACCGGTGCAGTTGTCGCCGACGGGGACGCAGCGGCCGGGGGCGGTGCCGTCACAGTCACGGTGGTGGGGGTGGCGGTCTCGTTTCCCCCGCATCCGGTCACGGTCCCGACGACGATGAGCAGGGCGGGGAGGAGTAGAGCGCGCATGGTGTCCTTCCGGTCGATTCATGGTGTACCGGATGAAACGGATGATCTTGCTCTGCGATACGGGTCCGCAGCTGACTCTTGCGACGATGTATCGCAAGAGTGAGGTGCGACCTGTCATGCCGCTCGCGGCGTGCGTGACCTACGAGCGCTTCGTGGCAGCCTGGCCGGCTCCTCAATCCTGATGAGTGGTGCTAACGGCCTAGCAGCCTGGTGCGCTGAATAAGCGTTCGCGCGCACGCACGGCGCGGGACGGTCCGCGTGTTTCGGCTACCGAGATCGAGGTGGGCTAGGGATGAACAAGCAGTGTGCGAACTGCGGTGTCGATCTCGGTGTGCCCACGGGTGTCTCAGGTCGGGTCCCGGCCGTGGCCTGGATGAACTCGTGCCACCCATGCGCCGAGATCGCCAGGCAGATGATGGAGCTTGAGCAGGACCGACCCGACGGTAAGCCGATCCAGATCTGGCGATGCCGCCTCTGCGCAGGGCGCCGTGCGTGCCGGCCGGGATGGCGGACCCGTTGTCACATCTGCCTGGACGAGCGGACCACCCTGACCGACGCAGTCCTCGACGGCCTCGCCGACGAGCTGCGCGCACAACTCGACCCCGAGCAGATCGCAGACCTGCGCGAGGTTTTCCAACTTAGTCCGAGCGACTGGATCGATGACGTCCAGGCGTTTGAGCTGTTCTCCGTCCTAGACCTCGACGAAGAGCTCCTTCTCTTCGAACGACCCGGCTGGACGATCGTGGCCGGAGACCTCATCGGTATGCCGTGGGGACCGACCGGGGACGCAGAAAGCCACGGCATATGGAGCCGTCATGACGCCTGCGGCGTTCTGCAGAATGTCCGCCGGCTCCCCGAGTGCGCCACGTGCGAGCCCGAACCCGGCTCGCGAACCCACCGTGCACGCGCGAATCGCCCCCAGCTGCTCTATCTGGTCAGTTTCAACCATCCCGAGCTAGGCCCGCTCCTCAAGTACGGACATGGGGACCGAGCCCGCGTCATGAGCCATCTCGCCGGTGGCGCCGAGATCGTCTGCGCGATCCAGGCGCCGCACCAGCACGTCGTGGCCGCCGAACGAAACCTGCGCCGCACGCACAACGCCGTGCAGGTGGGACCGGCCGCCGGGCTGCCGCTGTCATTCGGCCGCGGTAGCGAGGTTGTACCGGGCCACGTCGGCATAGCGCTCATGAACGAGCTGGCTCGAAAGGACGCAGTCGTGGTCACATCCACGTTCCGGCGGCGCCACCCCCGCCGGCGATGAGACCACGACGCCCGGACCATGGCCCGCGCTGCTGGTCAACCGGGCGCGCTCGGGGACGACGGCTGGCGGTCCCGATTGCCTCCTGGGACGCCAGTCGTCACCTGCCGTGCCGGTCGGTCGGTCGGTCGTAGTCAGCACCGCAGGTTGTAGAGCGAGACGGCGGCTGATGCGGGGGCGCTGCCGCAAGTGATACGCGACAACGAACACTCGCGTCCTAGATCCATCCGATTGGATCGTCTACGCTTCTTCGTATCAACGAATGGACGGTCGGATGAGGGCTGGGTCTCGCCGCCGGCGTGTGCCGATAGGCGTGGTCGCCGGGGCTGTCGCGTTGCTCGTGGCCGTGCTCCCCGCCGAGGAGTCCGAGATCGCGGTGACGCGATCGGCGACAGTCGGCGTCGAGCGGACCCCGGCCGTGGCCACCGCGGCTGTGCGGGCGGCGATCCCGCTGGGCGGCCTGGAGGTCCCGGATCCGCTCGCTCTGGACTCGGGTGGTCGTGTCACCAGCGTGCGCCAGTGGGAGCAGCAGCGCCGCCCGCAGCTGCTCGAGGCCTTCCAGGACAACGTCTACGGCTCCTCGCTGCCCGCACCAACGAAGACGACGTTCTCCGAGGACAGCAGCGGGGGCGGCGGGTCGGCCAAGAAGGTCACGATCACGGTGACCGGGCCCGAGGGCACGGCGAGCTTCACCCTGCGGCTGTTCACCCCGTCGTCGGGCAAGCCGAAGGGCACGTTCCTGCTGATCGACCACCGGGGCTCGGTGGGAGACGACCCGGGTTCGGGGGGCTACGCCCCGGTCTCGACGATCACCGGTGACGGCTATGCCCTGGCCGCGCTCAACGCCGAGGAAGTCGCCCCCGACGACGCGGGCTCCTACCGCAACGGTGTGATCAACGCGTTCTACCCCGCCGGACAGGATCTCCCGGCCGACGCGGGTCGCACGATCAGTGCGTGGGCGTGGGGCGCCAGCCGAGCGATGGACTACCTGCAGACCGACCCGGACATCGACCCGAGCAAGGTCGCGGTGATCGGACACTCCCGCGGTGGGAAGGCCGCGCTGTGGGCCGGCGCCCAGGACCCGCGGTTCCCGGTGGTCATCTCGAACAACTCTGGCTCCACCGGGGCGAAGCTCGCCCGCCGCGACTCCTCGGGCGAGTCGATCTCGGCGATCAACTCCCAGTTCCCGCACTGGTTCCCTGAGACCTACAAGCGTTTCGACGGCAACGCCGATGCCCTGCCGGTGGACCAGAACGAGCTGCTCGCGCTGATCGCGCCGGGCCGGGTCGTGGTCGCCTCGGCCGCCGACGACGGCAACGCCGACCCGCAGGGCGAGTTCCTGTCCTACCTCGGTGCTGCCCCGGTCTATGAGCTCTACGGGCTCGGGGAGACCGGCTTGTCCTCCGCCAGCTGGCCGCCGGCCACGGGGAAGGGCTTCCGCGGCCCGGGGATGAGCTATCACCTGCGATCCGGGGGGCACGGGCTTGAAGACGCCGACTGGCAGATCTACCTGGGCAGCAACCTGTTCACGCGCTGATCAGCGGCGTCGTGTCGCAGCCGCGGTCGCCGGCGCGGCCGCGGCGCTGCTCCTCGTCGGGTGCACGGCCCCATCCCCCGTCGACGCCCCCGGGGCGCCGCCCCCGCCTGCCAGGCAGGCGTTCGATCCCCCGACGGCGTTCGGGCCCGCCGCGTTGTCCCTCGGCGGGGACACCGGGCTCCCGGCCCCGCAGGTCCTCGACGGCGTCTACGGCTGGTCGTTGTCCGATGCCGGCCTGACCCGGGTCGACCTGACCTCGGGTGAGGCGATCGTGGGCGGCTTCCCCCGGGCCCCGCTGTTCAGCGGACTGGATGTGTCCCGGCCGACCGCGATCGGTGCCCCGCCGGTGCTCGGCGCCCCGGTGTTGGCAGACCTGCCCGAGGGCCGTCGGGTCCTGGCGGCCTGGCCGGTCGAGCAGCCCGGCCAGGGCACCACCCCGGCCCGCCGTGGCATCGAGCTGGTCGCCGCGGATCCGGGCACCGCCCGCACTCTGTCCTCCATCACCGTCCCTCTGCCTCCCGAGTGGCTCGAGGAGTCGCTGACGGGCTTCACGGTCTCGGTCGCCGGCGTGGTCGGGACCACGGCCATCGTGAGCGCATCGACCTCCGCCACCGCCCACACCGCCGCGGTCGACCTGGCAGGGGGAACCCTGCGATGGTCCGCGCCCGGCGTCGCTGCTGTGCTCGTCGGCGAGAGCACCGTCGCCGTCGAGGTCCGCGACCTCGTCGAGCGTGAACTGCGCGGCCTGAGCATCGGCGACGGCAGCACCCGCTGGGCCGGGCTCACGGGCAGCGCGGTGTGGCCGGTCGGCCGAGCTCGGATGCTGGTCGACCTGAGCAGCCTGTCACGCCCGGCCGGAGGCAGTCAGGTCGTGGAGATCGCGACCGGGCGACCGGTCGACAGTCCGCTCAACGGCCAGCCGGGCTGGTCCTGCCGCTCCGACGACCAGGCCCTCACGATCTGCTCGCTCGCCCCCTACATCGGGACCGACGCCGTCCTCGGGTTCGACGCCGCCGGCGTCGAGCTGTGGCGGATCACCCGCGACTCGGGACGGGTCCCACCGACGGTCACCACCGCCTGGCACGGCATGGTCTACGGCTACACCGACGCCGGACCGCTGGTCCTCGACGGCCGGACCGGCCAGGACAGGGTCGCCTCCGCGGCGACGGCTCCGCTGCTGGTCAACGAGTACTTCGCGGTGGGTCCCGACGCCGCAGCGACGCCGGAACAGCGCCCGAACTACCGTCATCCGTCGCGGCTGGTCGCGAGTCCCACTGCCGGATGAGGAGCCGGGTCAGGGGCGGTCCGTGGGTCCGGGAGTCGGCATGGCCCGCAGATCAGCGACGACCTGCTCCAGCGCTCGGCGGGTCGCCGGCCGGAGGTGACCGATGGCCCGGACGAGGTCGGCGATGTCTGCCTGCCGCACGACCTGCAGCACCTCGAGTTCCTCGGCGCTGACCTGGGCGTAGGGGTCGTCGAGCAGGTAGCTGACCGGCACCTGGAAGAACCGGGCGATGTCCTCCAGGGTTGCCTTCGACGGGTTGGTGGTGCGCCCGAGGCGCAGGTGGTTGAGCGTCGCGCGCGACACCGATCCGCCGGAGGCCTGGATACCCGCGACCACCTCGTCGAGAGTGGTGGGCCGACCTTGCGACTCCAGCGTGCTGAACAGGTAGTTCAGCTTGTCCGCCAGAGATCGCGAGCCCGCGGAGTCCCCTTGCGCCACCACCCTGCCCCCCTCATCTGGTCCACTCCCGAGTCTCGGAGAGGCCGACGGTAGTTCTACCGCCCGATGGCGCCACCTGGCCGCAGGCTGTCGCGCGTCAGCCGCCTCCGCCGCCTGCCTCTGCTCCGCCCGCACCGTCGATGCCCGGTCAACGAGTACTTCGCTGCGGGAGTCGCGAGTCCACCAAGCCGTAACGGCGACCGGACTACCGCGCCCCGGGGCGGCAGGCCGCGAGCCCCACCGGATGGGGGCGTCGACGCTTCTGAAACCTTGAAAGGCCACACGCGGCCCCCTGCCGAGCGAAGTGGTTGGGGGAGTGCTCAGCCCTGGTCGTCCCCGGGCTCCTCGCGGTAGTGGACCTCCGGTGCCGGTTCGGGCATACCCACCCGGTCCGCCATGTCGTGCGAGTCCTCGAGGTCGGCGCGGTACCCGTTGGCTCGGCGTTCGGCCTCTCGCGCGATCGCCGATTGCCATCGGGCGGCCACCTGGGGCGGCACGTGGAGTGGGTCGTTCGCATTGGGCGGGTCTGGAAACTCGGTCTCTACTGCGGCGAGTTCGGCCAGCATGCGGTGAGCGAGGTCAGGGTTGCGGTCCATCACGATGCGTAGCCGTTCCTCTTGTCCAGCGGTGAGTGTCCCGGCGCGCAGATCCGCCAGGTCCTCCCAGCTGAGCGGTGCCGGGGAGTTGCGGTCTTCGGGCGGTGTGGTCACAGCCGCTCCGATGCGCTGGTCAGTAGAGGAGACTTGCGGAGGAGTCTAAAAGGTTCCCGCGAGCTTCGCGTTCTTTCGCACGGAGTTGTGCTCGCGCGGCGTTGGCCCGGTTGATGCGGCTGCGGACGGTCCCGATGGGCACGCCGAGGACCTCGGCAGTTTCCGCGTAAGAGAGCCCATTGACCTTGATCAGCTCGAAGGTCCGGCGCCACGGGGTGGGGATCTGGGCCAACGCCATGGCGATAAGGGCCCGGTCTGTGACCACGTCTGCGGGGTCGGCACCGACCTGTTCGGTGTCGGCAAGGCGGCTGGTGGAGATGTCGGTGACGCGGCGTTGGTCGCGTTGCCGGGTGCGAGCGGCGGTGCGGGCGGTGTTCTCGATGATCGTGCGAAGCCAGGCTCCGACCGAGCTGCGCCCGGCGTAGGTGTCGGCGCTGCGGAAGGCGCGTAGTAGACCGTCCTGCACAGCGTCATCGGCGTCGTGATGATTCTCCAGGACCCGGAGGGCGACGATACGGAGCAGGGTGCGGTGGCGCCGGATCAGCTCGTTGAACGACTGCGGGTCGCCGTCCAGGTGGGCGCGCAGCAGTCCGGCATCGGAGAGCGGGTCGAGTGCGTCGTCCCGTGCGCCGGGGGTACGGCTCGGTCCGGCAGCCTCGGCGGTGGACGTGTCCGTCATGGGCCGGGGCGCTGCCCGTGCGAGTCCGTGTCGAGCGAGCGGGATCGATCCTTCGGGGAGATCAATGCTCTGAGCCGACGCGGTCGGGCTCGTGCAGTCGAACATCAGCTGGCACCTCGGTCTATACGATGATCCCCCCGGACGTGGTCCGAGCGTCGCAACCCGGTGACGTAGATGGCCCCCTCATCCGGTCCAGCCGGGCGAACGACCAGGTCAGCACGGGCGATCTGGATGTTCACTGAGACGATCACGGCGCTCACTGAGAGGGAGCTGATGGCGGCACCGGAATGGTTCGTTGCGCACCTCGACGAGCTGAGACGAGTGCCAGGATCCCGGCCTGCGTCGGCGCGTACCTTGGCGGACTGGGCGGCCCAGATCGGTGATGCCGAGGCGCCCTCGAGGCCTACTATCAGCCGCTGGCTGAGCGGCACCACGCTGCCGACCGGGTTCCGTCAGTTGGAACTGATGGTTGTGGGCGTGCGGGAGCACAGTAGGAATCCGCCGCGCCAGGTGCGGGAGACGTTGCTGCGGGCGGGGTGGTGGCGAGGCGCCTACGAGCGCGCCCTCGCCGAGTCCGGCCGAGTAGATGCCGGCAACGGTCAGCAACCGCAGATCGTGTATCAGGGCCTGGCGCCATACGGCCGCCACGATGCTAAGCGCTTCTTCGGGCGTGGGCCGGCCATCGAGTCGCTGCGCACCCGCATCGATGCCATGTTCCGCTCGCGCGCGCCCGGGGTGCTCGTCGTGCTCGGCCCGTCCGGGATCGGGAAGAGCAGCCTGCTCGCCGCCGGGTTGCTCCCCGCTCTGGAGCGGCAGGGGTTGGACTCCGTTCCCGAGGCCGCAGACTGGCCTGCTGCGGTGATCACCCCTGGGCCGGATCCGCTCGCCGCCCTCGCCGAGGCGTTTGGCCCGCCCGGCCACTCCTCCTCGCCGGTCGTGGACACCGAGGCCTCGGCCGCTGGTCGTCCGATGTTCCTGGTGGTCGACCAGTTCGAGGAGGTCTTCACCGTCGACGAGGATCGTCGGCAGCGGTTCGTGACCGCCCTCGTCGACGCGGCCACACCGCGCGCCGACTCGACCACCCCAGCGGTGCCGGCCGGACCGGCCGCCGTGGTCCTCATCGCCTGCCGGAACGATTTCTATCCGGACCTGCGGCGCCTCGCGCCGCTGAAATCTGCGCTCGACGCCCCCTTCAACCTCGACCCGCTCACCAGTGACGAGCTGAGCGAGGCGATCAAGGAGCCCGCCCGACGTGCCGGGATCACGATCGGGAACGACCTGGTCACTCGGCTCCTTGCCGACTCGGGTGTGATCAGCGGCGGAACCGTCGACGGGCAGCTGCCGCTGATCTCCCACGTACTTGCCTTGATGAACCAGTCCGGCCCGATGACCGTCCGCGCCTACGAGCGGGTCGGCGGCCTCGACGGCGCGGTCGCGCACACCGCCACCCAGGCGTGGGAACGCCTGCAGGCCGCTGGGGTCGGCGACACCGCCCTGGCGCTACTCGTGCGAATGGTGCGGGTCGGAGACCACCACAGCCAGGACACCCACCAGAGGCTGGATCGGCACGACGTCGTCCCACTCGAGGGCCCCACCGCCCAGGCGCTGGATGTCCTGGCGGCAGCGCGGCTGATCACCGTCGGTGAGGACACCGTGCAGATCACGCACGAAGCATTGTGGCGGGCGTGGCCGCTGCTACGGGACGCGATCGATTCCGAGCGCACCGACCACGTGCGTCGACAAGCGATCGATCGGTCGGCGCGGATCTGGGATGGGGCAGGCAGGCCCGACGAACAGTTGTATCGGGGCACCCTGCTCAGCGACGCCCACCGGGTCACCACCCGCTCAGCCTCCGGCGCGGTGAGCGTCACCGGTATCACGCGTGAGTTCCTCGCCGCCGCCGATGAGCAGGAGCGCCGATTCGCACGGCGCCGCCATCGGGTCCGCGGGGCGGTGACCGCTGTCGTCGCAGTCATCGCCGCGTTGGCCGTCATCGCCGGCCATCAGGCCGTGACTAGGTACCAGTCTCAGCAGCGCGCCATCCTCGCCGAGGTCAAAGCCCACGCGAAGGCCTTGCAACCGACCGACCCCTCGATGGCCGCACAGCTCTACCTCGCGGCCTACCAGCGGCAACCCGACCCAGCGCTCTACACCACGCTGCTCGACACCCAGAACCAGCCGCTGGCACACCCGCTGCGCGGCCACAGCGGTGTGGCGCGCGCGGTGATCGCGGGCTCTACGGTGGTCAGCGGCAGCGATGACGGCACCATCCGGATGTGGGTCGCCGATCAGGCGGGGACACACCAGCCCACGAGCACACTCCCGGTGTCCGGACCGGTGACCGGGCTCGCGGTAGTTCCCGGCCGCCCGGTCGTTATCAGCAGCGTGGACAACGCGAGGTCAGATCAGAGCGTGCTGCAGGCATGGAGCGTCGCCGACCCGCGCCGCCCAACAGCGCTGACCCCGGAGTTGCCGAGCGGCCCAGCGGGGATCAACGCTCTGGCGGTCAGCCCGGACGGCAAGCTGCTGATCGCATTGGATGAGGATGGTGTCCTGGGTCTCTGGAACATCACCAACCCCGCCCGTCCGGTCGACCTCGGTGTACGGCTCCCCGGAGCGAGCACGAAGGTCTACGGAAGCGGTCTGGTGGTCAGCCCGGACGGAACTACTCTGACGGCCGCGGGGGACGGAGGCACGGTCGCCCGGTGGAACATCACCGACCCCGCCCGCCCGGTCCCACTGCCGGCACTGGACGGCGGCACGCCCCGGACCCAGGCCGTCGCGATCAGCCCCGACGGGGACGTCCTGGCCGCCGGTGGCGTGGCCGGCGCCCTGCGGCTGTGGGACACCTCGGATCCGGCCCGGCCCCGACTGATCGCACAGCCGTCCGTCGACCGCGCTTCATCCATTCTCGCGGCCGCTATCAGCCCGGACGGCACCACTCTGGCGGCGGCCTCGTCGGACAGCAGCGTGACGTTGTGGAACATCGCTGACCCCACTGGTCCGATCCCGCTCGGGCAGCCCCTGCGCACCGACAGCGGCCGCGGCATCGGTTCGGTCCAGTTCAGCCCGGACGGGAACAAGCTGATCGCCGGGAGTGGTGACGGGATCATCCGGGTGTGGTCGCTGCCGCAGACCCGGCTGACCGCCAGCTCGGGCACCGCGGTGGATCTGGCGTTCCGCGACGACGGCGGGATGTTGGCGGTTGGGAACCTGGACAACAACTCGATCTATCTGTGGGACACCACCGATCCAAGCTCGCCTGCCCCGGTGGGTCCTCCCTTGTCGCAGGGCGGTGCTCTTCGCGCCCGCGGGTTCAACGTCGATTTCGCCGGACGCGACGACGACGTGCTTGTCAGCAGCGGCGGGCGCACCATCCGAGCGTGGAGCATGCAAGACCCACGTCAGCCCACCCAGCTGGGGCCGGACCTTGTTCTACCCGTGGAGGTCGGCGGCCAGGCGATCAGCCCCGATGGGCGCACCCTCGCCGTAGGCGGGGCGGATGGTGCCACCCGGCTGTTCGATCTCACCGATCCGACGCGGCCCATGCCGCTGAATGTCTCGTTGGCCGGCACCCGCGGCGAGATCGTCGCCGCCCTCGATTTCAGCCCGGACGGGCGCACCCTGGCCACGGCGGGACACGACGGTCAGGTCCGGCTCTGGAATACCAGCGACCCCACCCGGGCCCGTGCTGTCGGTGCCCCATTGGTTGGGCATACCGACAACATCTATGGGCTGGCCTTCAGTCCCGACGGCACGCGGCTGGCCAGCGCCGGTTTCGACCACACCGTCCGGCTCTGGGACACCACCGACCCGGCATCAGCACGAGCGCAGGGCCCGCCACTGACCGCGCAGCGCAACGTTCTCGGGGAGGTGTCGTGGAGCCGTGATGGCACCACCCTGGCCGCGGCCAGCCATGACAGCACCGTGGCCCTGTGGAACGTCGCCGACCCGGTCCGGCCCACCGCGATCGGAAACCCATTGGGTGGGCACACCGACAACGTCTATTCCGCCGCCTTCTCGCCGGCCACTCCGTCGATTCTTGCCAGCGGCGCACGCGACCAGACCGTGCTGTTGTTCAACCTCGACGTTCATGAAGCGATCCGCCGGGTCTGCGCCGCCACCCCCGATACTTTGACCCCGCAGGCCTGGGACGCCTACGTCTCTCCGGACGAGTCCTACGAACCCCCGTGCGCGGACGCCGACATGGTCGGCGACGACCAGCGGTCGAGCGCGGCCTGGTAGGCCTCCGGCACCGTCCCGACCCGGTCGACCCGCCACGCTCTTTCCCTCTGGTCGGAAGGCACTGGTGGGATCTGAGCCGCGAGCTCGTTCAGCACGGCCGTGTCCCGCCACTGCTGGTCCTCGGCAAGCTGGCGTAGCGCGATGCGGGCCTCCGCGATCTCGCCTACACACTCGAGCGGTTTGTGTCCGTCCAACCCGAGCAGTTCTCGATATCCGGCGATCTGCGCTCGGTCGTCCAGGAGATCTCGCTGGAAGATCTGGACGAGCCGCGATCGGGGCATGACCGCCGCCAACGCCAAGAAGACCCACCGGCATTTCGCACAATCCAGACACCAACGCTCGGTCCTGTGCGGATCCGTGGACCGGACCACGACGTTGCAGCTGCTGAACAGCTCGTCGTAACCGTCGAGCGCCGCGAACATCCGGCAAATTTCTAGCTCGCCCATTCCACGCAGGAGCGAGAAGCAGCCCGAGGCGACTCCCGTGTGCTCGCGAAGAGCACGGTCGAGTGCCTGTTCTGCTACGGCGGATTTCGCCCACTGGTGGTTCACCTCGCGGCCGCGCCAGACCAGGTTCGGCTCGTCGGCCGAACGTTCGTTGGCCAGCACCGCGGGCCCGAGTCCATGCAGTGCTGCAACTGCGGTTCCGACCAGCGACGTCATCGCAGTCAGCGGCGCATGTCCCCGAAGGAGCGCCGTGTGCCGCATCAGCTGTTTCAGCTGTGGGTCCGGGCGCGGCCGGACCCGCAACAGCCTGACCTGCGCTCTTCTCATCAAGGGTTCGAGCTGTGGTTTGACTCGACGGTCGGTCGTAAATGCTGCCGGGTTGAGACCGCCGGACTTGAGGACCTCGAGCGCCACGACCGAGTCCTTTCCACCGCTGAACCCGACCAGGGGTGTGCGACCGCTGCCCCCCAGATTGTGCAACCGGTCGACCGGGTCCCGGTACTGGGAGCGCACAGGCAGATCCAGCACGTGCTCCAACTGATGACGGTGTGCGTATTCCGCGAGGCCTTCGCGGTAAAGCTGCTGAGCCCAGGCTGCGGCCGCCGGGGCAAGCGGCATTGCAGTGATCGACACCTGCGGCGGTGCCGATACTTTGTAGTAGAAAGTGCCGACAGCTATATAGAGTAGTTCCAATACCCGACGAAACGCCGTCAACTCAGTGTCGCCGACACCGCCCTCGGGCAGCGGGAACTTGACACCCTCAGTGAAGCACAACCGCTGGGAACTACCCTCGTGGACGAAATCGAACTCCGCGATGCCAGTCTCCGGATCGAAGCGGATCCCGGAGTAGACAAATGTGTGTATCGCGGGGAGGCGGTCATCGTCCGGCCAGTCCACAGGGCGCCTTCTCGTCGTCGCGGGGGTATGTCTTCTCGCTCGGGCGCGCAGCGCCTGGATGTGCTCGCCCCAGGGTGACAGCAGCGGACTGGACGCACGCTACCGCTGGCGCTGCGTGCTCACGGGCACCCCAGCGAGGCCTTCGCGGGTTCGTGCCCCTCCCTCCGCGGACACCTCCGGAGCGAGTCTGCTCTGCCAGGAACTTTGACACCGCCGCGCGGGTCTCCTCTCGATCCGCCCCTCCCAGGCGCGCTCCCAAGAGCTGAGGCAGACCTCGTCAGGCCGGCGAGGTCGGGACAGCGTCATTGACGGCTGGCCCGCAGGTCAGCACTGGATGGGCAGAGCGCCTCGCAGCGTCGCCTCGCCTCGGCTCGGCTCGGCTCGGCTCGGCTCGAAAAGTCTTGCAACGCGGGAACTTTCACCTCCACGACGCGAGTCTCCTCTCGGACCGACGCCCCGGTTGCGACCCAACCGGCACAGAAGCAGGCCCAGGACGGAGAGGCTATGTACCAGCCAAGTGCTGTAGTCCGTCACTACCCGGATTGCTCTGGTCCCCCCGCCCCTCGGGGAGAGACGACGTCCCAGCATGACGCCCGGCCGGCAGCCCTGATCAGCAGGCTGGAGCGGGAACTGACATCGCTGTCCAGCGCAGCCATCCACGCGCTGACCTCGATTCAACAGACGTTCGACGCGAAAGGTACCGGCGGCGCTGAGCCAGGGGGCGAGAGCACCGAACGGTTGCTGAGTCTCGCCGCGGAGGCACTCGAGTCGGCGCTCACGGCCCATCAGGCACTCCAAGCACGCATCGCGGCCGTTCAGGAGGAGCGGTGAGCCTGTTCGCTGTTCTGCATCTGCCGCAGGTCGTCGACGATCCGGGCGAGAGACTTACGAGTCTCGGGGCGCAGCTCACTGATGCCGCCGACCAGTGCGGCGAGGTCGGGATCCCGCAGCTTCGCGAGCATCTCGTGTTCGCCGTCGGTGAGGACGGGATGCGGGTCGTCGAGCAGGTAGGAGACCGAAACCTTGAAGTAGGTGGCCAAGGCTTCGATGGTGCTTCGGCGTGGGTTGGTGTTGCGTCCTCGCATCATCGTGTTCAGCGTGGCGCGCGAGACCTGTCCGCCCGCAGCTTCGATCCCCTCGACGATTTCGTCGAGGTAGAGAGCGCGGGCGCTACCGGGCGGGCGAGCGAGGTGGTTCAGCTTCTCGGCCAGCGTCCGCGGCGCGCCGCTGAGGCGAGGCTCGTCTGGCACCAGTCACCTCCGCACGAACACGCCGCCTCCGTGGGCGTGGCACGGGGCGCTGTGACGCTAGCTGCGCCCAGCGCCAGATCCCAGCCGGGGCGCCCACCCGCGGCTTAGGAACCGGATCTCGCACACGATCGGTTGACCAGCCGTCGCGCTGAGCGGATAGTGACGTGGTGTCGTCTTGTATTCTAGATTCTGCTGGCGATCTGATCTATTTTTATGGAGGAAGTCCGTCATGGCACCACCGTCTCGGCGGCACCGCGCAGGGCGGTGGGTGTGATGCCGATCCGGTCCCGTCCCGCACCGTCCTCCAGCGCACCGTGGCGCACCGCCCCCGGGTTGGGCTCCGACGGAGCCGCTGCCCCCATCAGCCGGACCTCGAGTACTGCCATCGACGAGCAGGAGAGCCATCCCAACGAGGGCACCGTGCGCGAACCTGCTCCCGTCTTGTTCCGCCCCCCTCTCCACCGCGCCCACGAGAACGAGCCCGCGACGAGCGCTCCCGCTCCGGCTGCTGTCGGCGACATCGACAAGGACCCGCCGGCCCGCGAGCAGAAGGTGGAACAGCCGACGCCGCCGGAACAGCCACGCGACGGCGAGGGCGACGCCACCGGTTCAGAACCCGCCGGTGCGCTCGCGCGACCCCAGGTGCGACTCGACACCGACCTCCCCCGCGAGGAGGTGGCCCCACCTCACCGTGGTCGGGCCACAGCAGCCGATACAGCCGTGACGCGCTACACCGCTGGCCAGGACTCCTTCTCCCGCTCGGTGCGATCCCTGGAGCCGATCTCGGACCTGGAGGCGGCGAGCTTCGCCGGCCGCTTCGCCGCCGACTTCCAGTCCTTCGACGAGGACGTCCCGAGCCGTCGGGCAGAGGTACTGCGGCCTCTGCTCGCTGACCCCCAGGCCAGCACCTGGGGGTGGTCGGGCGCGGGCAGGCAGCGCGCCGACTCACCGCTACCGGGCCGGATCTACCGGCCCAGCGACACGGTGGTGTTCGTCGAGGTGATCGTCCGTGTCACCACGTACGCGCGCGCCTGCCCGCAGCCCGACGAACCGGCGGCGCGCCCCACGGCGGTCGAGTCCGAGCTGACCGGAGTCGTGGGCCCCTCCTGTGCGCCTCCCGACGCCGACCCCACGTGGGTGGCGGCCGAGGCGAACTGGGTCCGGATGACGGTCCCGATCACCCGTGACGACGACGGCCACCTGGTCGTCGACCCGCACCTGCGTCCCACCGATTCCTCCTGACCCCCACCAAGAGGTAGCTGCTGATGTCCTCGTCCAACGGCACCAACAACACCCCCGCTGCCCCGTCCTGGCTCGACGCGGGCGCCGGATGGGCCGCTCCGACCACCGGGCACGACGGGGCCCAGGTCCCCGCGACCGAACCCGAGCCCCCGGCCGCGCCGGCGAGCGCGTCGGCGAACTGGCCGAGCAGCTCGCCATCTCGCCCGGCGGCGCCCGCGCCGGAGCGCTTCCTCGCCGAGCCACCGCTGACGAGGGCCGAACCGGTCGGTCGGCCGGCGTCGTCATCGGCAGCGTCGTCATCGGCAGCGTCGTCATCGGTAGCGTCGTCCGTGTCAGCGCCCGCCCCGGCGGACCCGCCCCCCGCCCCAGCTCATCGGGACCCGGTTGCCTCGGAGGATCCGCAGGCGTTCCGCCCGGCGTGGGACGAGCAGACCGGGGTGCTGTCGGGAGTGGTCCGCGAGCGGCGGGCCCGTCCTCAGCAGGGATGGCGCCACTTCGCCTACCAGCTGACCGGCGGCCGCTGGAACCCCGGACTGTCCGAGGCCGAGGCCCGGCTGCGCGACCAGCTGCAGAAGATCCGGACCCCGCTGCCCGGCCCGCACAGCGTCGTCGTCGGCTCGATCAAGGGCGGGATCGGCAAGACCACCGTGTCCGCGCTGCTCGGGCTCGCGCTCGCGGAGTACCGCGGGGACCGGGTCATCGCGATGGACGCCAACCCCGACGCCGGCACCCTCGGCGACCGCCTCGTCGGCGAGACCCTGGCCGCGAAGACCACCGTGCGCGACCTGCTCTACGCCCTGGACGAGATCCGCGCCCACACCGACCTGGCCGGCTACACCCATCTCGCCGGGCGCCTGCAGGTCCTCACCAGCGAGCAGGAACCGGAGCTGTCGGAGACGTTCTCCGCGGCCGACTACGAGGCCGCGCTGCGGCTGCTGGCCCGCTACTACAACGCGATCATCACCGACTCCGGAACCGGGATCGTGCACTCGGCGATGCAGGGCAGCCTGCGCCACGCCGACTCCCTGGTCATCGTCGGTGCGCCGACCAATGACGGCGCCTCCCGCGCCGCTCGCACCTTCCGCTGGCTGGCCGCCAACGGATACCGCCACCTCACCGAGGACGCGGTGGTGGTGCTGTCCTATGACCGCCACAGCCCTGACATCGACGACCGCGTGATTCGCGACTTCTTCGCCGAACGCTGCCGCGCGGTGATCGTCCTTCCCCCCGACCCGCACCTGCAGGCCGGCGGGATCATCGACTTCGACGCCCTCACCCCCGCCGCGCGCGACGCCGCGCTCGAGCTCGCCGCGACCGTCGCCGAGGGCTTCCAGGGCCGGCGCACCCACGGGCTGGCCAGCCACGGGTTCCGCACCCCGCCGACCGACCCCGGTGGTCCCCGGTGATCAGTCCCCAGCTGGTGGTGGGCGCCGCGCTGGCGCTCACCACCACCCTGACCGCGTCCGGGCTCGTCCCGGCCGCCGCCCCCGAGGGCGGGGTCGAGTGCGGGTGGCGGATCACCGCGGTGCACGTGCTCGCCGAGCTCACCGGCGACACCTCCGCGCGGGCGGAGAAGCTGCGCCGGGCCCTGCTCGACGTCGGCGCGAACAAGCCCGGCTTCATCCCGGCCCAGTGCTACGAGCCCGGCTCCGGCAACTCCAGCGGGTCCGGGTCCGGTGGGTCCGGTGGGTCCGGCAACGATTCCAGCGACACCGGTACGGCCCCGAGCACAGGCAACGGCTCGGGCAGCAACGACTCCGGTGGCAACGGCTCCGGTGGCAACGGCGCCGACGCGGGGAACAGCTCCGGCGGCGGGACGGCCTCGGGCGGCGGAGCTGCCAGCAAGTGCAAGACCACCGCGGCGGAGACGCTCGGCTGGGGCGAGCCGAAGGTGGCTGATGAGTTCGAGGGCACCTCGATCTCCGGGGACTGGAACGCCTACGACGGGCCCGGCCACGGCGGCAACGGCCGCCGGACCCCGGACGCGATCAGCGTCGCCGACGGGCAGCTGACCATCACCGGCTCGGAGAACGGCGACGCAGGCGGGATGGCCTGGTCGCCCCACAGCCAGCAGTACGGGCGCTGGGAGGGCTGCGCCCAGTCCCCGCCCGGGGCCGGGTCCCTGCACACCCTGTTCCTGCTCTGGCCGACCGCGGAGAACTGGCCCGAGGGCGGCGAGGTCGACTTCATGGAGATCTCCGACGGGACCCGGCAGAAGGTCGAGGGGTTCCTGCACTACGGCTCGGACAACTCCCAGACCCAGGGCTCGGTCGAGATCGACGCCACCGAGTGGCACGCCTTCGCCGTGGAGTGGACCCCGGACAAGATCACCTACCTCGTCGACGGCAAGCCGTGGTTCACCGACGACGACAAGTCCCACAACCCGCCCGGGCCGATGCACCTGACCATCCAGCTCGACTACTTCGGCGGTGACGCCTCAGGCGGGGCGGCGATGCACGTCGACTGGGTCCGCCAGTACGAGCTCACCGGCGGCGGAGCCTCGGCCGGGGTCGACGTCTCGGCCGGGCAGGACGGCGTCGACGCCGGCGCCGACGTGTCCCTCGGCGGCGACTCCGCCGGTCAGAGCAGCGGCGGCGGCTCCGGCGGCGACAGCGACCGCGGTGGCGATGGCGGTGGTGAACGCGGTGACTCCGGTGGCGGGTCCCGCGGAGGCGACTGACCGACCGACCTGCTCGTGAGACAGCCCCCGGATCACCTGACAGAGGACCTGTGACATGCCCTGGAACCGCACGCCGCGCCCCTCGTGGGCCGAGCACCTTCCCCCGTCCTCGCGCGGTCCTGCCGCGCGCCGCGCCGCGGTCGCGGTGCTGACCGCCGGAGCGCTGGTCGGGGTGACCGCGTTCTCGCTGAGCCCGCTGCCCGCCCAGCTCGGCCTGACCGCGGTCGGCTGCAACGAGGGCAAGGCCGTGCGCCAGCTCGAGGCCGCCCGCGAGACCCGCACCCAGACCCGGGCGTTGCTGGCCGATCTCGCCGTCAGCGACGACACCAGGGCTCAGGGGCTGGCCAGCGAGATCGCTGGGCTCGGTTTCACCCCCGCGACCCAGCCGCCCGGATGGCGGCAGAAGGCCGTGGACGTCTCCGACCAGCTCAACACCCTCGACGCCGCCGATCCGCACCTGCAGCAGGTCGCGGCCAAGCTGGCCCGCGCCGGGTTCGGCCCGACCCCTGCCGACCTGCTGCCCAAGGACCCGCCGCCGCCCTCACCGGGCCCGGTCGCCGAGCTGGGCGAGTCCCTCGGCAACGCCGCGGACAGCGCCGTCGGCGCGGTCACCTCCGCCGGTGAGGCGGTCACCGAGATCGGGAAACCCAAGCCCACGCCCAGCAGCGCCGGGTCCGCCGGACGACCTGCCGCCTCGAACCCCAAGCGCCAGGCCGAGCCCGCGCTGCCCCAGACCTGCATAGATCACGCCGGTGCCACCGCAGCCCCCGCCGCCCCAGCCCCGGCACCGAAGCCCGCTGCGCCGGCGCCGAAGCCCGCTGCGGCCGCACCCGCCCCAGCCCCAGCTGCGGCACCGGCGGCGCCCGCAGCGACACCGGACCCCGAACCGGACGAGGACTCGACCTCGGATACGACGCCGGACAGCGACGACACCAGCAGCCCGAGCACCAGCGAGACCAGCCCGGACAGCCCCGCCGACGACGGCGACGCCGCCGAGCAGCCCGACACCGGCGCGCCGAACACCGCCGACGAGACCGACACCGACTCCTCGGAACCCAGCTCCCCCGGCTCGGACACCTCCGACTCCGCCGACTCCGGCAGCTCGGACTCCAGTAGCTCGGACTCCGGTAGCTCGGACTCCGGGCCGTCGGACAACGACCCCACCACCGACGCCCCGGACGACACCGCGACCGACAGCAGCACAGACCTCGGTGCCGATTCCGGGTCCGGCTCGGACAGCTCGACGACCACGGACACCTCGCCGGGCAGCTCGGACAGTTCGTCGGGTCCGGGCGAGTCCTCCGGCTCGTCCGGGGGCGGTTCGGGCCAGGACCTGGAGAAGGCGCGGATCGCGTTGCAGCTGGTCGGTGAGCTGATGCAGGCTCTGGGTGCCAGCTCGGACGCCGATGCCGGTCAGGTCCGCGACTCCGTGCTCGGGGTTCTGGACCGTGAGCAGCTGGAGAAGCTCGGGGCCGACCCCGCGGACCTGGCCAAGCTCGACCAGCTCGACGACCTCGGTTCCGGGGACTCCCCCGCCTCATCGGGCTCCGGGGCGAGCGACACCGGCACGGACAGCACCGGCTCCGACAGCACCGGCCCGGCCGATTCCGACGGCGCCGGTTCGGGCTCCTCGGATACCGACTCTTCGACGACCTCGGGCTCGGGTGACACGCCGACGACGTCGTCGTCGGGCGGTGGTGAGTCGTCGTCGACGACCGAGCAGGCCAGTGACGGTGGCGCAGGTGATGCGTGGGAGGCCGGGGCGGAGAAGCTGGCCGAGCAGGTGCGCGACGCCGCCGACGCCGACCCGTTGGCCGAGCAGCTCGCCGAGAAGCTCGACGCCGCAGGCATCGGCTCCAGCACCGACTCCGGCTCCGACTCCGGCACCGGCTCGGGCTCGACCCAGCCCGATGAGCAGGCGACGGACGGCACGGGGCAGGGCGAGACCGGCAGCGCCGAGCAGCCCTCCACCGGGAACGGCGACGCCGACACCGGTGCAGCGGCCGGGTCGGGCACCGGCTCCGGCAGCGACGCGGCGGGCGGCGACGTGCAGAGCCCGCAGGCCGGGGACCCGATCTCGCGGCCCGGCGCGGACCAGAACGGGCAGGGCCAGACCGGGGCGGGGCAGGCCGACCAGCCCATCGACCAGCAGGGCGACAGTGCCGGAGAGGCCGGGCAGACCGGCTCCGACGAGCAGGGAAGCTCCGACGGGCAGAGCGACCCGGATGCGCAGGGCGGCTCCTCCGAGGACGGGGAGCAGCCCCGGGACCCGGAGGGATCCGAACCCGCACCGGCGGCCGGTGACAGCGCGCAGGCCGCGACCTGGGACCGGCTCGCCCAGTGCGAGTCCGGCGGGGACTGGGCGATCGACACCGGCAACGGCTACTCCGGCGGCCTCCAGTTCGACCAGGCCACCTGGGCGGCCTACGGCGGCACCGGCTCGGCCCACGAGGCCAGCCGCGAGGAGCAGATCGCGGTCGCGGAGAAGGTCCGCGCCGACCGCGACGGCTACTCGGCATGGCCGGCGTGCTCGAAGAAGCTGGGTCTGGCCTGAACGATGACCAACCGCAACTGGCGCACGACGTCGACGACCACGGTCCTCACCACGGTGATGACCGCGGCGTTGGCGCTGGCGCTGTGGACCTCCGAGGCCCCGCAGGGCACTCGGGTGGTGGGACTCGGGTCGGCCGCACCGTGGGGGTCGGCCGACCCGAGGACCCCAACCGCACCCCTGGCGCCTACGCCGCCGGTGCAGGGCCAGGCCGGCCCGGTCGTCGGCGGCCTGTCGGCGACCTCGGTCGGCGTGCTGGTCGTCGACGGCGGACGCCACCAGTGCTCGGCGGCGGTGGTCGCCTCGCGGTCGCGGCGGGTGCTGGCCACCGCGGCGCACTGCGTGTGGCTCGACGGCGGCTGGCGGGTCGACGGGGCGTTCTTCATCCCCGGCTACGCCGCGGGTGAGGAACCGCTGGGCCGGTGGACCGTCGACACCGCCTACGTGCCACCGGCCTGGCAGCAGATCGACTCCCCCATCAACGACGTCGCCGCCGACACCGACTTCGCGTTCGTGACGCTGCTGCCCCGCGACGGGGTCCTGCCCGAGCAGGTCCTCGGCGCGCAGGGCATCCGCTTCTCCACCCCCGACCGGCTCCCGGTCGCCGCGCTGGGCTACCCGGCCACCGGCGTCTACGACGGGCAGTCCTTGCGGGGCTGCGACGGCCCCGCCGCAGTCGAGACCTTCACCCGGCCGGACCGCGACGGCGGGCAGGTGCTGGCGATGACCTGCGACATGACCGAGGGCGCCTCGGGCGGGCCGTGGCTGGCCGGCCCGGACGCCGCAGCCGGGCGCGGGCAGGTCGTCGGGGTCGTGTCCGGCGGCGATGCCACCCAGCTGGTCTCACCCCGATTCGGCGCCGCAGCCCGCGAGATCTACGAGGCCGCCGACTCCGCCGCCCTGATCCCCGACCAGCCCACCACCCCCGACCCCGCGCTCGCCCGGACCGCCCCTCGAGGAGGGACCAGCTGATGACCTCACCCCGGAACGCGGCCGACCCGCACCACCGCTGGGCAGGGCCGGGGGCATCGCCGCCGCGCAGCCCGTACGAGCTCAACCACCGCCTCGGCGCCGCCGCGCGCACCCGCGCCCCGGGCGGGCTGGGGGTAGTCGACACCGAGACCATCGTCGACACCACCTCCGCCGCAGCCGCCGCCGACCAGGGCCACGGTCCGGACCCGATCGAGGTCGCCGAGCAGCTCGGCGCGGCCACCGACGCCGCCCAGGACCGCACCCGCACGGTGTTCCCCGAGTCCCGCCCGGTGTCCTGGGCGGCGTTCGGGCCGCTGATCCCGGTGCTCGCCGGGTCCGCGGGCGCCGGCGCCTCGTGTGTCGCGGCCGCAATCGTGGACGCGCTGCAGCAGGACCAGCGGTGCGCGCTGCTGATCGACGCCGACGACCCAGCCCGCTCCGGACTCGCCGGTGCCTCCTCGGTGGACGGCCCCTGGACCCGGCAGGTCAACGACCACCTCACCGTGCGCTACAGCTGGCGCGCCGACGCGCTGCTGGCCCGGCTGGAGACCCGCGACCCCGCAGCACTACCGACCATCACCCCCGGGATGGTGCCCCCACCCCCGGACTGGCTGCCCGACCCCGCACCCGACCCGCTACACGCCACCGTCGTCGACCTCGGTCACGGCGGCTGGCGGGCCGCCGCGACCCCGATCTACGGCGCCGGGGGCTGGCTACGCCGCGGCCTTCCCTCCCAGCGCCCGATTCTGGTGGTGCGCGCGACCCGCCCGTCGCTGCGCCAGGCCGAGCAGCTGCTCGCCCGCCTGGACCCCTGGGTGCAGCGCGGCCTGGCCACCCCGATCTACCAGCTCGTGGTCAACGGCGCCCGCAAGTGGCCGACGGGGGTGGCCGGCGCCGCCGGGCCGCGGGTCGCGGCCCTGCTGGACGAGGCCCTGTTCGTGCCGCACATCCCGGCCTGGGAGCTCGGCGGGGTCACCGACGAGCCCAGCCCCCCGAAGGCGGTGGAGGCGCTGCGCCCGCTGCTCGCCTCCTGGCGGCTCATCCCCTCGCCGAGGCGCCGCTGACCAGCCGCCCGGTCCGCCCCGCTGCGTCCGGCCCCCCCACACCGGCACCAGCCCACACCTTCACCCCGGCACCACTACGTCCAGCACCACACCGTCCATCCCACCCCTCCTGCGGAGCGCGCCATGTCTGTCATCAACGTGATCAACGAATCGCTGACCCAGATCCATCTGTTGCCGACACAGGACCTCCCCAAGCCGAGCCCGATCGAGCCCCCCGGCGCCGGGGCCATCCGCGACATCGTCGGCTACATCCAGTGGATCGCCGGGGTCTGCATCGTCGGGCTGTTCTTCGGCGGGATCGTCGCCTCGACCGCGGGCCGGCTCTGGGACCACCACGGGTCCGGACGTCTCGGGGCCCGCCTGATCGTCGGTGCTCTCGCCCTGGCCGTGCTGTACGGGATCGGCTACGGCGTGGTCAACCAGTTCGCGAAGACGAGCGCCTGATGGCCCGCCTGATGAACCCTGACGGCCGGCAGATGTACTCGCGTCCCGGGCGCCCGGGGCCGGGCGAGCGAGGGCGCGCGATGCTCATCCTCGGTGGGGTCGGTGTACTCCTGCTGGGACTGATCATCGCGGTGATCATGTTCGTGACCGGCATGTTCACCGGATCCGAGACCACCGGCCCCCGGCCGTCTGCGGACCCGATGCTGTCCTCCCCGGGGCTCGGCCCGTCCGCGGGGAGCGGCCCGCAGGCCGAGGCGGCGCTGGCACAGGCGCCGATGCTGCAGCTACCGGTCAGCGCCGTGTCACCGCGGACGCTGAGCACCCGCACCGCGGGACCACCGATCGCGCTTCCGCAGCCCGAGCAGGTCACCGGTTCCCTCGTGCCGACCGGGTTCCCTGCCACCGAGGCGGGCGCGCTGGCCCAGCTCGTGGAGCTGATGAAGGTCGGGATGGCCGATGCCGATCCCCAGACCTGGGCGCGCGCCTACGACTCGCTGGCCGAGCCCGGCGCGCTACCGGCCGCGCAGACCCGGACCAGCCAGGACCTCGTCGATCTGCGCCGCGGCTCCAACATGAACCCGACCGGCCCGCTGCGGTCCGGGATGCGCATCTCGTGGGCGCCGACCAGCGTGATGGTCAAGGGCACCACCGACGACGGCACCTACACCGTGGCCTGCGCGCTCGGCGAGCTCGTCGCCGACAACGACGGCCGGGTCGTGAGCTTCGGGTGGGGCAACTGCCTGCCGATGCGCCGGGTCGGTGACCAGTGGCGCATCGCCTCGGGCCCGACCGCGGCCACCGCGCCCTCGGCCTGGCCGGGCAGCGACGAGGCGGTCTCGGCCGGCTGGCGGGACATCACACGATGACCGCGCTCCTGCTGCCGCTCCAACCGGCACCACCGCCCGATGGCGGGGGTGGGCCGTCCGGCCCGAGCCTGGGCGACTACATCTCCAACCCCATCGGGTCGGCGGCGCAGTCCGCGTTCGACACCGCCATGCAGAACGTGTGGAACGCCGGGATCTGGCTGCTCAAGGCCGGGTTCACCCTGGCCGACCAGGTGTCCACGGTCGAGCTGGACAGCGTCACCGGCCAGAGCCAGGGGGCGTCGTCGCTGTGGTCGTCACTGATGGGCGTGGCCGGGATGATCGCGCTGGGCCTGTTCTTCTTCCAGCTGATCTCGGTCGCGCTGCGCGGCGGGCGGGGCATGTTCCGCGCGTTCACCGGGCCGCTGCAGTTCGGTCTGGCGATCGCGCTGACCACCGGCGTCGTCGTGGCCCTGCTGCAGACCTCCGACGGGCTGACCGAGTTCTTCCTGTCCCGCCTCGACGGCGCCACCTCCTTCGACCAGGCACTGGCCAACGACACCGTCGCCGCCCGGATCGGGGAGAACCCCGACCTGGGCGAGGTCGAGGACAGCGCCCGCTCGATGATCCTCGGGCTCGCCGCACTGTTCGGGATCATCCCGGCCGGCATCGGCTTCGCCCTGCAGATGATCTTCCGGCAGGCCGCGATCCTGGTGCTCGTCGCCACCATCCCGATGCTGGCGGCGATGCTCGTCGCCGACTCCACCGCGCCGTCGTTCTGGCGCGGCGTGCGCTGGTTGCTCGCCGCGATCCTCATGAAGCCCGCGCTCGCGCTGGTGCTGCTGATCGGTGTGTCGGTGATGGCCCGGGCCGAGGGCGTCGCCGGGCTCCTGGCCGGGACCGCGGTGCTGCTGGTCAGCCTGTTCTGCCCGATGGTGCTCTTCCGGTTGCTGGCCTTCGTCGACCCCGGCACCGGCGCGGGGATGGCGCTGCGCTCCGGCGGGTCCCGCGGCTCGTCCGCACCGGGTGCGGACGGCGGCACGAGTGAGTCGATCAACGTTGCCCGCATGGCGCGCTCGGGCAGTGGTGGGGGCGGTCCGTCGGCCGGGGGCGGTGGCGAGTTGGGCGGCTCCACCGCGGCCTCCCCGACCGCCGGGTCCACCGCGGCCGCCGGACGCGCCGGCGGCGCCGGTGCGGGCGCTGCCGGTGGCGGCGCGGGTGGCGGCGCGGCGGCGGGCGGTGCTGCCGCCGGGCTGGGCGCGGTCGGTGGTGTCGCGGCCGCGGCGGTCGTCGGCGGCTACATGGCCACCAAGGCCGCCGGGCAGGCCGCCGGGGGCTACGCCTCCTCCCAGATGGCGCAGACCGGCGTCGGGCACCCCGGCCCCGCACCCGCCGCCGGTGGTGGAGACGTCAGCTCGGCGGCCGGCGACGCCTACGCGGGGGCGACAGCCACCTCGGGCTGGTCAGGCCAGCCCGCGGGCGGCGACAACGGGCCGATCGAGCCCGGTGGCGCCCCGGCAGGTGGCTCGGAGCCGGAGCCGGCCCCGCCCAGCGTCGACGCCGGGCCCCCCGAAGCGGGACGCCCCGACTCGGGCCCCTCGACCCCGCCCCGCCCTCATGAGGCCCCTCCGGTGAACACCGGCTCGGACGGGCCCTCCACGACGCCGGAACCGACTGACACCAGCACGACCGCATGGGCTCCCGCGCCACCCCGCCCCGCCCCTGACCGTGCTGCCCCCGATCGAGAGGACCGCGACCGATGAGCACCGCCACCGGGCCTGTCGGCCCGCGCGTGTACCGCGGGCTGAACCTCAAGGAAGGGATGGGCTGGATCGCCGGGATGACCCCGGTCCAAGCATTCCTGGTCGCCGCCGCGTGCACCCCGGCCCTGATCGCGATGTCGCGCAACCAGTGGTCCACCGCGTTCAGCTGGGGCGTGTTCGCCGCCGTGCTGGTCGTGCTGATCGTCGTCCCCGTCCACGGCCGCCCCGCGTTCCGCTGGCTGGCCGACCTGATCATGTTCCAGACAGGAGTGCTGATGCGCTGGTCACCCTGGCAATCACGCGCCGCGGCCGGGCTGGCCGGTGACCGCAGCGAGCCCGACCTGCCCGGCGTGCTGTCGCGCCTGGAGTTCCCCGACGGCCCGGAGTTCCACGGCTCGCGGATCTGCCTGATCCACGACACCGACCAGGGACGCTGGGGTGCCACCGCTCGCCTGACCCACTCCGGTGTCGGGATGCTGTCCGACGACGAGTGCACCGAGCTCGCCCGCCGCCTCGGCTCGATGCTCGTCGGACTCGGGCACCGCGAGGTCGTCGACCGCATCTCGCTGCTCGTGCGCACCGTTCCCGACGACGGCACCGAGTACGCGGTCTGGCGCGAGCGCCACCAGCGCGCCGACGCCCCCACCCTGGCCCGGCAGGTGACCACCGAGATCGACCGCGACGTCGCCTCGGTCAGCGTGCGGACCGAGCTGTTCGTGACCGTGTCGGGCACCGAGGACGCGCTGCGCCGCCCGGCCAAGGCCGCCGGCGGCGGTGTCGCGGGCCGCGCGTACGCCCTCTACCGCGTCCTGGAAGCCGTCGCCGACGGTCTGCGCGGATTGGGCGTGCAGTCGGTGACCTGGCTGACCTCCACCGGGGTCGCCGAGGCCATCAAGACCGGCTTCAACCCCGCCACCGCCGCCTCCCTGCAGTACCAGCACCTCATGCGGCCCGACCCGGACGGCTCGGTGGGGCTACCGATCTCTCAGGCCGGCCCCGCCCTCGCTCCCGCGCCGGCCGCCCGGGCCTATCACCACGACGGGTTCTCCTCGGTCTCCTACGCGGTGCAGCCCCCGGAATCCGGGACGATCTTCGGCTCCCTCGGCCCGCTCCTCGCGGTCCGCACCGCAGGAGAGCGCCGCACCCTGCAGATCCACTACGAGATCCTGTCCCAGGCCGCCGCCGCCCGGGAGGTGCGCTCCCAGCGGTTCCGCAACAACGTCCTGGTCGACGCCAAGGCCCAGCGCGGGTTCAACACCACCGCCGTCGACACCCGCCGCCAAACCGGCGCCCGCGAACAAGAAGCAGCGGTCGCGGCCGGGCACGCCCTGGTCCGCTTCACCGTGGCCTCCTCGCTCACGGTGCCCGCCGAGTGGAACCTCGAGGACCACGCCGCCCGTCTGGAGAACGACTCCTCGGGCCGGTTCCGGCTGCTGCGCCTGGAACTGGCCCAGGACTCCGCCTTCGTCGCCGCGGCCCTCCCGGTCGGGATCGGGCTGCCCCGTCTGACCAGGGCGTTCGACTCATGAGCATCTTCGGTAAGCGCCGCCACGTACAGCCGCGCACCACCAGCGACCTGCTGAGCCAGTTCACCGACCTCGACGGCATCCCCGTCTCCGCACCCGCCGACCCCATCGGCCCGGACGAGGAGCGCGCCAACGGCCGGCGAGGCGGCCGGAGTCGGGTCAACCAGGCCACCGCCCCCCGCCAGGGCCACCGTGAACCGGGCCGCGGATGGGCCGCGGTCGACGCAGCCCGCCGGGCCCCGGTCTACCGGGCCACCACCGCCGAGGTCGGCGGACTGTTCCCGCTGCTGGCCTCCAACGGCGTCCCGGCCATCGGCGCCCGGCTGGGCTACGACACCCAGTCCGGGGGCGCCTTCTACGTCCACCCCACCGAGTGGGTGCTGCGCCAGATGGTCACCAACCCGAACCTGGTGGTGTTCGGCGAACCGGGCCGCGGCAAGTCCTCCACCGTCGTCGCTTTGATGCTGCGGATGATGCTCTTCGGCGTCCGCTCGCTGATCTCCGGTGACGTGAAGGGCGAGTACACCCCGCTGCTGCGCTCGCTCGGGATCACCCCGATCGCGCTCGGCCGCGGTAGCCACCACCGCCTCAACGCCCTGGACCTCGGACCCATCCGATCGAGGTGGGGCACCTGGAGCACCGAGCGGCAGCGCGAGGAACTCACCGGCATCCTGGCGCGCTGGACAAGGCTGCTGACCGCGCTGGCCGAGGCCCAGGGCTACGACCCGACCGTCACCGACGAGCACGTCCTCTCCACCGTGCTCAACCGGCTCGTCGGCGCCGAGCACGGCGCGGACGAGCTGCGCCCGATCACCATCCCCGACGTCGTCGACCAGCTCGCCCACCCCGACGACGACCTGTGGCAGGCCACCCGCTTCGCCTCCCACCGCCAGTTCCTCGACCACACCCGCCAGATCACCGACGCCCTGTCCAACCTCGTCGTCGGCCCGCTGTCGGGGTTGTTCGACGAGCCGACGAACTTCGACCTCGACTGGGACGCCCCCGTGCAGTCGATGGACCTCTCGCTGCTGCGCAGCAGGGGCGATCAGGCAATCGCGGTCGCTCTGACCTGCCTCGGCTCCTGGTCCTCGATGATCACCGACCTGCAGGACGACGGCGACGTGCGCATCGTCGTGCGCGACGAGGTCTGGCGGCAGATGCGACTCGGGCTGCGCGCGGTCCAGGCCGTCGACTCCGACCTGCGCCTGTCCCGCGCCGAACGCAAGATCCAGCTCCTGGTGATGCACAAGCCCTCCGACCTGCTCTCCGTCGGGGCCGCCGGCTCCCAGGAGGTCTCCATCGCCAAGGACCTGCTCGCGCTGTGCTCGACCCGGATCCTGCTCGGCCAGTCCACCCGGGTCGGCGACGAGCTCGCCGACGAGCTCGGACTGTCCGAGCGTGAACAGGCCGTGCTCACCGGCTGGGCGATGGAAGGCCAGGGCCGTGCGCTGTGGAAGCTGGAGAACCGCCCCGGCATGAAGATCCAGACGGTCCTCTCCCCCACCGAGCGGGCCATCTTCGACACCAATGCTGGGCTGCGCTCCCGAGACGACCAGCCCCACGCGACACCGCAGCACCCCGCGCTCCAGGAACCCTCACCGCCGACCGGGCGCCCAGGCCGCCCACGGCTGGTGCCGGTGAGCGCCTCCACTCCCGACCCCAGCCTCGACGCCGCCGCGCCCGCCGCCGTCGAGCACCTGGCCGCGGCCGTCAGGATCTCGACCAACGGCACCGGCCACAACGGCCGTGGCTCCGGCGGCGCACCGCCGCGACGGTGACCTGACGGTGGACCAGAAGAAGAGCACCATCGCCCTGGCGGTCGGCGCGGTCATCCTCGTCTTCGCCGGCGCCGTGCTGACGATGGGCGTGGGCATGCTGACCATCGTCGCCGGGGGCGCGCTCCCCGGCGGGGGCTGCGGCGGCGATGGCGGCCTCGGCGGCGGGTCGCAGACGATCGGCGGCACCGACTGGAACGCTGAGCAGACCGACAACGCCGCCACGATCGTCAACATCGTCGTCCAGCGCGGCCTCCCGCGCCGGGCCGCGGTCATCGCGATCTCCACCGTGATCGTCGAATCGAGACTGGTCAACGTCAGCCACGGCGACCGCGACTCCCTGGGCCTCTACCAGCAGCGGCCCTCGCAGGGCTGGGGCTCACCGGAGCAGGTCCTCAACCCCGACTACGCGACCCGGATCTTCCTGGACCGCCTCATCGCCCTGCCCGGCTGGGCGACCATGCCGCCGGGCACCGCCGCGCAGGCGGTGCAGCGCTCGGCGTTCCCCGACCGCTACGCCCCCCAGGAAGCACCGGCCGCAGCCCTGGTCGACCGGTTCTGGGTCGGCCCGGACAACCCCGCCCCCGCCGCACCCGGTGCCGCACCGGACGTGCAGCTGGCCTCGACCGCGTTCGCCTGCCCCGACCAGGGCGGCGCCGGGGTCCCGCTGGCCCCGTCGAACATCGACCCGACCAAGCTCCCGCCCGGGTTCGTCCCGCCCACCGACCCCGCACAGCGCGCCGCGGTCACCTACGCCCTGGCCCAGCTCGGCAAGCCCTACATCTGGGGCGCCAAGGGACCCAACGGCTTCGACTGCTCCGGGCTGATGCTCGCCGCCTGGGCCGCCGCAGGCGTCCCGATCCCCGCAGGGACGGTCAACCAGAAGAACGCCGGCACCCCCGCCAGCCCCGCGACCATCGCCCCCGGCGACCTGGTGTTCATCCCCGGCTCGCTCGGCTCCCCCACCAACCCCCGCCACGTCGGCATGTACGTCGGCAACGGCCTGGTCGTCAACGCCTACGACTCCAGCACCGGAGTCATCCTGCAGCCGCTCTCGGACTGGGCCGACAAGATCACCCACGTCCGCCACATCGCCGGCCCCGCCGGTGCACCGGCCCCGGCGCCCGTCCCCGCTGCCCGCGCTGAAACAGCCCTCGCCGAGGCCGCGGGCTCATGACCGCCGCCCCTCGCCTGACATCACCAGCAGCCGCTCCCCGGGAGGACCCGTGCTGATCAACCGACGGAAGTTCCTACGTAGCTCAGGGCAGGTCGGTCTCGGTGTCGCCGTGTCCGGCCCGGTCCACGGTCTGCTGAGTCGCGCCACGACCGCGGCCCAGCCGGGTGCTGCAGCCGGGTACGGGCCGCTGGTCGACGACCCGAAGGGCATGCTCGCGCTGCCCGAGGGGTTCTCCTACCGGGTGGTCACCCAGGCCGGGAAGACCCGCCTCTACTCCGACCACGCCTCCCCCGGGATCCACGACGGTGCCGCCGCGTTCCCCGCCCCGGACGGAAACGTGCTCGTGGTGCTCAACCACGAGGTCCGCGGCGGCCCCGACGACGACGGCGCCGTCCCGCACCTGCGCGGCTACACCTGGCGCGAGGACGCCGGCGGCGGCTGCACCGTCGTCAAGACCACCCCCGACGGAAAGCTCATCTGGGAGACCGTCGCACTCGCCGGGACCTCCACCAACTGCGCCGGTGGCGTCACCCCCTGGGGCACCTGGCTGACCTGCGAAGAGACCGACAACGACGGGCACGGCTACGTCTTCGAGGTCGACCCGGTCGACCTGCAGGCCAACCGAGACCCGCAGCCGATCAAAGCCCTCGGCCGATTCGTCCACGAGGCCTGCTGCGTCGACCCCGACACCCTCACCATCTACCTCACCGAGGACACCTCCAACCCCTACGGCACCGTCTACCGCTGGACCCCACCCACCGGGTTCCGCGGCCGCAGCGGCGCGCTCAAGGCCCTCGACGCGGGCGCCGGGGAGCTCGCCGCGATGGCGGCTGCCGACCGGTCCGGCAAGGTCGTCGCCGACCTCGACCAGGCCGACACCGTCGGCACCTCCTACACCGTCACGTGGGTGCCGGTCACCGACCGCGACGCAGCCCAGGGCCCGGTGCGCTCGCTCGACGGGATCACCCGGGCGAAGAAGCTAGAGGGCGCCTGGTGGGCCGACCACGACGGCGCGCCCGGCGCCTACCTGGTCTCCAGCTTCTCCGACTCCCACCGCGGCCAGATCTGGCACTACGACCCCAAGGCCTCCAGCCTGACCCTGACCACGGTGTTCGCCGTGGAAGCCGACGGCGAGACCGTCGAGGCACCGGACAACATCGTCGCCGCCCCGTTCGGCGGGCTGATCGTGTCGACCGACGGCGACGGCGACAACCACCTCGCCGGCGCCACCGACGACGGGACCGCCTACCCCATCGCCCGCAGCCAGATGGGCTCGGAGTTCACCGGCCCCACCTTCTCCCCCGACGGGACAGTGCTGTTCGCCGGGATCCAGCAGCCCGGCACCCTGTTCGCCATCACCGGCCCGTGGACCGGCCCGTCTACGTCGGGAGGGGACCGGGCACCTGCGCGATCCGAGGGGCCAGAGCGCGGAGCTCAGCCGGACGCCGACGAGGACAAGGCGCAGACGGCGGAGGGAGCGCGATGATCGGCGGCCGCGGCAGCGGCGAGTCCGACACCGACCTGGTCATTGCTGCCGCCGCGATCGCCGCTGCCGCCACCGCGACCGCCGCGTTCTGGCTACTGCAGCTCGCCTTCTGGATCGCCAGCGGGATCTCAGCCACGGCTACGTGGCCGACGCTGGCCGATCTCGCGGCGGTCCTCGGACTCCACCTGCTGTCCGACGCCGAGCACGCCACCGCCGTCGACGGTGCGCGCGGCCTGTTCTGGGCCGTCGCGGCCGTCCTGGAGACGAGCCTGATCCTGATCCTGGTCGTGGGAGGGCTGGCGTCCTGGCGCCGGTGGGGGCCGACACCAGCAGGGCACGCGACGCGGGCAGAGATCAGGCGCGAGTTGTCCGTTCAAGCCTGCCGGCGAGCTGCGGAGCGCACCCGGCCGGGACTCACCGCGGTCGAGCGGAGGTCCGCGGTCGCGGAGGACATCGGCATCCCGCTTCCGAAAGGCCCTGCTGGACACCTCTACGCCCCGTTCGAGAACCCGTCGGGGACGCTCGCCCCGACACAGACTGGGAAGTCACGCCGGTTCTTGGCCCCGATCTGTCTCGCGGCGCCCGGCGCCCTGCTGTGCAGCACGACAAAGCCGGACCTCCTGATGCTGACCGCGATGGCCCGCTCCCGGCGACAGATGCCCGGGCCGATCCTGGTGTTCGACGCGACGGGCACGGTTCAGTGGCCGGCCAAGCTGCGCTGGTCGCCCGTGGCGGGGTGCGAACGGTTCGAGGTCGCAGAGCGACGAGCGCGCACGATGGTCGAGGCCTCCGCGGTGTTCGTCGAGTCGAGCGGGGGGACGGGCGCCGGCAACGACCGGGTCTTCCGTGAGCGCGCAGTGGGGGTGCTGGCTGCCTATCTGGTGGCAGCTGCGAAGGGCGGGCACGGGATCGCACGAGTCGTGGGGTGGGGGCTCTCGCGCAGCGATGAGCCGATCGAGCTGCTCGAGTACGAGTTCCCCGACCGCGCGCGGAATCTCCGAGCGGAGATGTCGATGGTCGCGGAGACCTCCGACGCCGTGTGGATGAGCGTGCGTCGAGTCCTGGCGCCGTTCCAGGACTCGACGCTCAGCGAGCTGTGCTCGCCTGGGCCTGGGGAGGAGTTCGACGCTCAGCGCTTCATCGGGCTGGGGGGAACGCTGTACCTCATCGCGGGCCAGCGCGAGGACGGCGCGATCGCACCGGTGCTGACGGCGCTCGCTGAGGAGTGGATCGACGCAGCTCGGTCGATGGCACTGCGTTACCCCAGCGAACGACTGGATCCACCAGCCACCGTGGTGCTCGACGAGCTGCCTTCGGCGACCCCGGTTCCCGACCTGCCGGCGACGCTGGCTGACTCCGCCGGTCGTGGAGTTCTGATCCACTGGGCTGCTCAGTCCAAGGCCCAGCTCGACAACACCTTCGGTCGGGACAGAGCAACGATGTTGCTCGACAACTCGGCCCTCATGGCGGTGTGGGGCGGCTTGAAGGACGGGTCGACGCTGCAGTGGTTGTCGTCCATCCTGGGCGACCACGAACGCGACCGCGTTCAGTCCCCGACCGGACTCTTCGGGTCGGGCCGAGGCGCGACTCGCAGCAGGGAGACCGTCCCTACTTTCCGGCCGTCGGCGGTGCGAACAGTCGAGCGGGGAGCGACGATCATCGTTTTCCGACACTTGCGAGCAATTGTAGGACGTACAATTGACATCTACGATCGAAAGGATGGTGGCCAGTTGCGCGACGATGTCGAGACCGTCCGGTCGGGGCGCCCTCCGATCGACTCGCGGGGTTACCCATCTCAGAGCGACCAGCTCGTCCGACCCGGGCACAGTAGCGTCGCTCGCTCGGGCATCACTGCAGCTCAGAACACTTTCAAGCGATAGCACTAGTGATAGCTAGGACAACAGCACTGACACATGACCTAGCACCTGCGGTCAGCACTGATCACAGGTACACGGTAGTCACTGATGCAGCAGAGGCACTGGCAGCAGCATTGACATTAGCCGTACCAACCGTGTCATACATTCCATGACCTACGACGCTTTCCACTGCATCTAGCAACGCAGTTTTGTTAGCCTGTTAGTGCAGCTCTAAGCGTACCTGTCTGGCTCTGCACAAGTATCCGGGCAAACAACACCGCATCTTTTGCCGCTGCACGGCGCACATGCCTGCCTGCTTGTTGCCACACCTCCGCACAACGCTCTACGTGCAGCCGCGCACGCCGTCGTCAGCACACGTGCCTGACAGACCGTCAACGCACCTCAGCGCGACGCAGCAGGCGCAGGCGTGTCGGTCCTTGCTGGACCGCTGATGACCCCGTACACCTATTCCGCTCGCTGCGCGCAGGCCTCCATGAGCAGATGCGTGCCCGCGGCAGCCTCTAACCGAGCGTGACTTAGGGTGTGGCGATGTCGACAGGAGAGACGATGGCCAGGCACGCCGAGCAGCTGGCACGAGAAGATGCACTCTCGCGGACCATCGCACTCGTCAACGACAAGGGCGGGGTCGGTAAGACGACGTTGGCGGTCAACCTAGCGGGGCAGCTGGCCGCCGCAGACTTCACCTGCCTGCTCGTCGACCTCAACCGCCAGGCCAACGTCGCACGGGATCTCGGCTATCGGGACACCCCGAGCGACGACCACGGTCGCAACCTCTTCGACGCGATCACGGGCCGGTCCGCGTTGATGCCGATCCCCGGTGTCCGGCAGGGCCTCGACGTCGCGCCCGGCGGAACCGAGCTCGACGACCTGGTGGCCTGGATGGTGACCCGGATGGGCCGCGAGGGTCCATCGGCGAATCTGGCGTTGGCGAACGCCCTCGCTCCGGTCGCGCCCAACTACGACTTCGTGGTCATCGACTCACCACCGGAGGCGACGTTCCTGGTCGATCTCTGTCTGTATGCCGCTCACTGGATCCTGATTCCGACGCGCAGCGACGGCGCAGGCCTCGACGGCATGGAGAACGTGGCGAAGCGGTTCAACGTCGCCAAGCAGTACAACTCCGGGCTGAGTCTCCTGGGCGCTGTTCTGTTCGGCACCGGTGTGCGGTCGACCAGCATCCACGACGAGGTGCGTGCTCAGCTGGAGTCCGCCTTCGGCGGAGACTCCCCGCTGTTCTCCGCGTTCATCCGGTTCAGTGAGAAGACGGCGCAGGACGGTCGACGGCTCGGGCGTCTCGCGCACGAGCTGGAGGAGGACCTCGCTGCCCAGCCGGCCTGGTGGCAGGAGCTACGGGACGGCAAGCGTGGGTCCCGGATCTCGTCGACCGCCGCCTCGGTGGCGGGCGACTACCGCGACCTCGCCCTGGAGGTCCTGACCGTTCTCCGCGAGGCCGAGGAAGCCGCGGAGACCATGCCCTCTGCAGAAGGAGCGCAGTGATGAGCTTGAACGACACCTTCGGCAAGTCCGCTCGCAGTCTCGTCTCCCCGGGCCGCCGCCCCGCCGCCCCCTCCACGACGCCGCAGGCGACGCCCCGAGAGCCCCAGGCGCCTGCGCCGGAGGCAGCGCCGGCACCCGCGCGCGAGCCCGAGCCGGCCGCTCCGCAGCGCGCCGCCACGGAGCCCGAGCAGCCCAGCGCGTCCGGGGGCGCCGCGCCGGTTCCCGAGCCTGGAGCCACGGCCGGGGGCACTGACGCCTACTCCGCGGGCGCGGAGGCCACCTCCGGATCGATCATCTATGTCTCACCGACCCTGCGCGACACCCTCGACGGTCTCCGCAAGCGTCAGCGCTGCACCAACGCCGATCTGGTCTTCGACGCGGTCGACCGGACCCAACAGCAGCTTGCCGACATGGTCGCCCGCCAGCATCGCCAGGACCGTCCGGCGAACAGCTTGTTCGCCGGACGTGCCAGCCGGACCCGCCAGCGTGCGGCGACTCCGGGCGACCGGACTGTCCCGTTCACCTTCCGAGCGACGGCGGCTGAGCTCGCGGTCATCGACGAGCAGGTCGAGCGCACGGGAGCCAGCTCCCGCAGCGTGCTGCTCGCTGTCGCGCTGGAGGCCGCGTACGGCCGTGGGCAGCGCCGGAGGCGCTGAGCCGTTCAGGGCCACCGGTCCGCGGCGGGTCAGTGGGGGAGCAGGAGGGCTCGATAACCCTCCGCGAGCTCCCCGATGAGGTCGGCGGCCGCGCGGCCCCCGACCGACGCCTGGTGATACTGCTCGAACAGCCGCCGGAAGTAGTCGACGTCGGCGGGATCGTTGATGTCGGCCGATGCGACCTCCAGCCCCAGCACGACGACGTCGTCGTAGATGTGGAACCCGCCGCCGGTGAGCGGTTCAGCGACCGGCCGCTGCATCGGCAGGATCCGCAGGTCGACGTGCGGCACCTCGCAAACGGCTCGGAGCGCGTCGAGCTGCTCGGCCATCAGCTCCGGTGAGCCGAGCTGCACCCGCAGCGAGCCCTCGGTCTGCACGAGCCGGTACCGACGGTTGGGATCGGTCAGCATCGCCTCGAACCTCTTGCGCCGGTCCGCGACGGCCGGGTGGTCCTGGTCCACCTGCATCGCGAGCGCCGCGTAGGCGGGGGTCTGGAGGAGTCCCAGGACCATCCCGGTCTGGACCGCGTCGACGCTCTGCGCTTCGCCCTCGATGCGACGCCACCGCTGCTGGGCGTGCAGCGTGTTCCCACGCTGCACGACCAGACGGCGATCGCTGCGGCGCTCCCGCGCTTCCCGCACCGCGGCCTCGATCTCCGCGGCCTGAGCCGGGGCACCGTAGGCGCGGCACAGGGCCGTCACCACCGCGTCGTCCGGGAACTGTCCGCCCTGCTCGATCCGGGAGACGTCCTGCTGCGTGATGGGCTTGTCCGACGGCGACAGGAAGGGGTTCGCTGCGCGTGCTGCCTCCGGCTGCGTCAGGCGCACACCGAGCCGAAGGGTGCGCAGTGCGCTGGCCCAGCTCGGCCGGGTGGCGTCGTCGCGGGAGGCGGGCATCGGGCTCCTATCGTGTCAGCTGCCGGTGCAGCTCCGGATGGCGGTGCCACCACGTCGTCACCGGCTCGGCGACGTCCCAGCACGCCGAGATCTCCCGCCGCGCCTCGCGCACGAGCCGTGGCGCGGACTCCGCGCCCAGGAACTGGCCGTCGGCGTCGTAGTGCATGCGGGCGAGGTCCCGGTCGTTGATCAGCCAGTAGTCGAAGTCGAGCAGCTGGGGGATGGGGTGCTCGCCGTGGCGCAGGACGCGCACGTCCTCCCCGGCCTCGACGTTCTGCAGGTATCCGAACTCGATCGAGTACCGCTCGTAGTCGGTCAACGCCGCGGAGAGGATCCGGACGCGGCGCCGGACCTGACCGTTCTCGCGCTCCTGGCGCAGATCCTCGATGGTCTCTGCGCGCGCCGCCGACACCGGTGCGGAGGCGCCGGTCTTCCACGCTTCGAAGTCCCCGCCGTCCGAGCTCACCGCGTAGGCCGGCAGACGTTCCATCCTGGTCAGGGTGTCGCCCGGCTCTGCGTAGCGGGACAGGATGAAGCGACCGAGGCTGTCCAGGTACTCGGTCACGCGATCACCGCCAGATCCCGTGCCGGGACGGTCCCGAGCTGCTCGTTGCGGGAGACCAGGTCTCCGAAGTGCGCCAGGACCAGTGGGTCCCGCACGGCGGAGGTGATGACGTAGCGACGGGCGGGGTCGAGCACCTCACCGGCCACGTGCCGGGTCCGGTCGAACAGTGCGTTGCGCTCGTCGAGGAACCCGGCTGGTAGCCAGCCGACGATGTCGCCGGCCTCGAGGAGGTCGCGGAACACCGCGTGCTCGGCGGCGGTGGCCTGCTTGGACACGACGTACCTCCTCTCCGGGTCGACGTCGAGGTCGTGGACCGACGGGCAGTCCCACTTGTTGGGGCAGTCGTCGGCGGTCGTGATCAAGGTCGTGACCTTCATACGGGGTCCCCTCCCGATGCGGCGTGACGGCATCAGTGTGCGGGGCGACGTACCGCAGGTCAACTTGCGTACGCAGACTATCATTGCGTATGCTGGTGGAGACGACGACGGCGGGTCCCCTCCGCCTCGTCTCCCGCCCGGCGCAGCCCCAGCGGGCTGTCCCTCCGAGCGGACGGTCCCGGCAGGTGCAGGCACACCTGCCGGGACCTGGATCGACCAATCCCGGGTGCATAGAGACCAGGAGGCACGACCCGATGAACAGTTTTCCACGGCACCTTCGAGGCCCCAGCACGACCGAACCCACCCTCATCGCAGTGAGCCTCGGCGGGGGAGCGTTCCTCATGTCCCTGCTCCCGCTCAGCGCTCAGATCACCTCGGTCGCGGCCGTCGCCGGGGGCGCCGCCGCCATCGGCGCGGTCCGCCGCGAGCTACGGATCCGCCGCCGCCTCCGGGCGCTGGACACGACAGAACCCGCCGCGGCCGCGCCGTCCTCGTCCGGGTCGCAGCCCGTCGAGGCCCGCACTGTGACGGGGGCGGCGCAGTGAGCCGGATCGACGGTACGGCGATGCCCGACACCGTCGCACTGATCAGCGTGACCGGCATCGAGCACCAGGTCTCCGACGCCGAGCTCGGCCTCGGGCAGCCCGATGGTCGCTATCGGGCGCTGTGCGACGAGGTGTTCACCGTCGCAGCGCTCTCAGCGCCTGCAGAGCGCCGCTGCCGCGGCTGCCTCGTCGAACTGGTGCCTCGGCCGGACGAGCACGCAGCGGACAGCCGGAGGCAGCGCCGTTCGGTGGCCACCTGGGCCCACGCGCTGCTCGGCCGGCTGGCCCGACTCGAGGGGATGGCGCCCTCGTGCTCATGACCGCGAACGCAGTCCCGGCCCGCCGCTGCACCTCGATGGAGGAGCGATGACCATCACCAACCCCTCCCGCAACGAGACCGGTGCCTTGGAGCGCTGGATCGCCGCTAGTGACACCACGGACGAGCTCTCGGCCGTCGTCGACGGACCGGCTGCGCGTCTCGGCCAGGACGGCGAGGAGGCTCCGGCACCGGACGACCGCCTGGTCCGCATGGCCGCGGAGCTGGAGACCGCACGCGGCGAGGCCGAGCTGCAGCGTGATCCGGCGTGGCTGGCCCGCCAGTCCCCTGGGGAGATGCGGCGCGAGCGCCGCCTCGCTCGTCAGATCCGTGGCGGCCGTCGCCGCCAGATCTACACCACCGTCCGCAGCGAGCAGGCTCGCCAGCTCGCACAGGTGCGGGCGGAGAACCGTATCGCCGCGCGCGACGTCAACGATCAGATCTGGCACCGCCGCGCGCTCTCGCGCCGACAGCGGATGCTCGATCCGACCTCGCGGCTGGCGAGCCTGCAGCGCGTCACCTCCGCAGCCTCAGCGGGCCTGATCGCGGTCGCGGTCGCGGGGGTGGCCTGGACCTCGGCCGGGGTGAAGAACGCGCTGGTCGGGCCGGACGGCTCCGCGCTGGCCTACCTGGCCGAGCCCATCTTCTCCGTCCCCCTGATCGTGCTCATGGCCGTCACCGCGGTGGCCGCCCGGTTCGGCCGGAAGTTCCCCTCGAAGGAGCACCGCACGAAGGTCTACGCCGTCGAAGCGGGCCTACTGCTGGCGTCGATCGCACTGAACACCTTCCCGGTGCTGTCCATCACCGGAACCTGGCAGGGCGCCACCGTGCTGCTCGCACACCTGGCGCCCCCGGTGCTCATCCTGATCGCCGTCGTCCTACAGCCTCTCGTGACGGGCTTCCTGGCCGAGATCCTGGTGGAGGTCGGCGAGGACGTCACCGGCAACAGCCGCCTCGACGAGGAGACTGTGTCCTTGGTGCGTCTGGCCACCCGTGTCCGGATCGCAGTCGCCTACGGCCGACTCGAGGTGCAGCCCGCCACCGGGCTGCCGAGCATCACCGCGATCGGCAAGTACCTCGTCCGGGAGAAGGCCGTCGCGCAGCAGGTCCACGCGCTGCTGCAGGAGTGGGGCGAGGGAGAACGGGCGGTCTCCGCGGCCTCGACCGTCGAGCAGGAGCCGGCCCGATGAACGGGGCGGTGCCCGACGGGCTGCTCACCCTGGGAGTCGTCTGCCTCGGCCTTCTCGTTACCGCGGGAGCGGTGGCTGCGACGTGGCTGGCCAGCCCCGAGGAACGTCGCCGTCACCAGCGCGCGCTCGCCGGACCGCTGCTCACTGCCGTCGCGGCCGTGGGTTCCGTCGTGGTGGCCGGGGCCCCGTCAGCCCTGGTCGCCGCAGCGATGGTCACCGCGTGCGCCGGGGTCCTGCTCTGGTGGCAGCGCCCTGCGGCGCGGGTGCGGCGGCTCTACGGACACGGCGGGTGGATGGGTGTCCGGTCCTACGTCGAGGCGGCGACCAGGCGCGCCACCCGGGCCGTGAACCCGCCGGCCCCCCGCGTGGACGGGACCGCCGCACGGCCGGTCAACCGCCATGGCGCCATGCTCGGACGGCTGGTCACCGGCCCCCTCCTCATCAGGGGTCTTCGTGTCCTCTCGGCGTGGACCCGCGGGATCCTCATGCTGGGTCCTCCTGGCTCGGGCAAGACGTCGATGCTGGTCGGCCTCGTGCTCGATGCTCCCGGGGCGGCCTACGTCTCCTCGACCAAGACCGAGCTGTTCGACCTCACCGCCGACTTCCGCGCCCAGCACGGCGCGGTGCGGGTCTTCAATCCCACCGGTCTCGGTGGTCGTCGGTCGACCTTCGCGTGGAACCCCCTCAGCGGCTGTACGGACGGCGCGGTCGCCGACAAGCGGGCCCGGGCGCTGGTCCGCGGCGGCGGCGGCGCCGCGGGCTCCGGATCCAAGGAGTTCTGGGCGGACAAGGCGTCGGAGATCGTCCGCTGCTACCTGCTCGCCGCGGCGTTGTCCGGGCGGACGATGACGAACGTTCAGGCCTGGGCGCAGAACGCCGACGACTCGACCCCGGTCGAGCTGCTGGAGCAGTACGAAGCCGACGTCCCGATGGGGTGGCTCGACAGCCTGCGCCGCCACCTCAACGCCGCGCCGAACGAGCGCTCCGGCTACTTCGCCGCAGTCCTTCCCGCTGTCAGCTTCATGGACAACGCGACGGTCGCCGAGGCGTGCACCCCGCGCGACGAGAGCGAGACCGACCTGGCGGAGTTCGTCGCGGGAACCGACACCCTCTACGTCATCGCGGGTGAGGGCGATCGCCGCATCGCGCCCCTGATCACCGCCCTGACCGAAGCCGTGTTCGAGACGGCCAAGATCGTGGCCGCGACCCGCGGCGGTCGGCTCTCCCCGCCACTGGCGATGTTCCTCGACGAGGTCGCGAACACCACCCCGGTGCCCCTGGACCACTGGGCCGCGGACTCCCGCGGATGGGGCATCTCGATCGTCGCCGTTCTGCAGGACCTCGCCCAGCTCAACAGCCGCTGGGGCGACGACGCCGCATCGACGATCTTCAACAACCTGCCGACCAAGGTGGTGCTGCCCGGCGTTGCGAGCAAGGAGGACCTGGAGCGCCTCGCCTACCTCGCCGGGCCTCGGTGGGATCGGCGCAACGCCGAGGGCGGCGACAAGACCTGGGAGACATCCGAGGTGGTCTCCGGTGGCAACCTCTACAAGCTGCCCCGCTGGCACGCCTTCGTGGTCGGCATCGGCCCTCAGGCCGCCATCGTTCGCTTCGTGCCCGGCTTCCAGCAGATTCGTCGTGCCCGGCGGAAGCTCCGCCCGGCTGCCACCGGGTCGATGAGCAGAGGGCCCGGGATGACGGTCCCGCCGGTCCATGATCCGATCCCTGCTCATGAGGAGTGGGCGCCGGGAGACGAGCCGATCCGCACTCGAGCCGGGGCGATGAGCTGATGAGCAACGACGGGAACCAGGACACCGGCGACGGCTGGGGCCACGAGACCGAGCAGGAGCTGCAGGACGAGGCCGATGCCGCAGCCGTGCGCCGACACCGCCTGCTGCGTGAGCGGGTCGACGCCGTCGACCGCGACCTCACCGAGCTGCGTGCCGCGCACGCCGACCTCGCCTCGACGGTGTCGGAGCGGCTCGCGCCGGAGTTGGAGGCGCTCGGGACCGCCGTGACCGCGGAGCTCGAGCAGCTCCGCGGCGCGGTCACCGAGATGCTGGCCGAGCACGCGAAGGCCGAGAACCCTCCGGTCGACTGGGCGAAGCTCTCCGTCGAGGACGCTAAGGAGCAGTGGGCGACGCTCGCGCGCTGGGTGGGGGAGGTACTCGTCCCGATCTACGGGATCACGCGCAACGAGCTCCCGGACTGCTGGCCATTGCACTTCACCGCCGTCGTCGAGCTGTCCTGGCTGCGCAGCGCCCACGTGCAGTCCTATCTGCCCGGCACCCACCCGCACATCACCGCCGAATGGCACACCAGGTGGCGGCCGGCGGTGCTGGCCCGGCTCGCGGAGATCATCGCGAGCGGCGGAGCGGAGGAACGCTGCGAGCCCGGGAAGCACCAGGGACGGGCCCTGCCCGCCGGGCCGGCGCCTGCCCAGCCGGGGAGCACACCGCGCAAGATGCTCGCTCTGCCGCAGCACTGGTGGTCGGCCTACCAGATCGGCTTCCATGACGATCTGGCTCGGCGCGCCCGCCGGCAGGAAACGCCTACCGAGGCGTGGCTCCCGGCTCCGCTGTCGTAGTAGCTCGGTCGACACACTCTCTTGGCTGATGGGCGGTCCTTCACGGGCCGCCCATCAGCCGTTCTGCGCCCATTTCCCGGCCGAAAGCTGCGCTACCCTTGCTCACCGATGCTGTGACGTGGGAAAGGGAGGTGCGCCGTGGTCGACACCTCTGCCGCGCTCTCCCGATCACAGTTCACCACTCCGGATCGCGAGCCTGCAGACAGCGTCGAGCTGTATCTGGCAGCACCACTGACGGTGGGCATCCTTCACACGGAGGCGCTCCGGGGTGGTCACCGCGATCTCGCCGACGCGGTGGAGCACGCCCACGACACCGGCCTGGCGGCAGCGCTCGACTACCTCTCGGGCGCTGCCCTGCTCAAGGTCGGGCACCACACGAGGCTCCGGGCCTCGCGCACGTCCGTCGGTGCGTTCGAGGCTGGCGCCATCCCTCTCGCCACGGTGACGCACCTCCTGGTCGCGGCCCGCGACGGGCGCGTGCTGGGTGACGTTGCGCGGCCGCATCATCACCTGCTCCTGGCCCGCACCGGGGTCGATCACGTGGGCCATGAGTGGCCGGTCGATCTGGCCGCGGTCTGGGCCGCCGCCCCTGCGATCGTGAGCTGCTACCAGGTCGCGCTGCAGCGCAGCCTGGCCGACAGCATCGGTGTGCGGTGGTCTCAGCGCGGCGAGTTCGGTTCCGATTTCCCGGAGCTGATCGAGCCCGATCTGACGGGCTACCTGACCGACTACGAGCGCGTCGTGTGCCGGCCTCAGGGGGCCGGACACGACTTCTGGGATCTGGACGTCGCCGCGTCCCGGGGGTGACCCCGAGACCGGACGATCACACCGGATCGAGGTCGTCCGGTCCGAGGTCCGGACGCATACCGCGCCAGCTGGGGTGGCGGAAGCGGCCCTCCGCGGTCCTTAACTGGACTTCGCTGCAAGGCGTCACACTGCGGCCGGAGAGGCCTGTGAGCTCGGCCGCAGTAGGCCCGGGCCGCGCGGCGCTGAGCGGGTTTTCGCCCAGCTGGTGAGCGCTGGGTTGCTACGTGTGCTGTCAACGACGGTCGAGCAGATCGAACACAGTCGCCGTGATGAGGTCGGGAGCGTCCGCGGGGGCCACACGGCCAGCAGCGACCTCGGCACCTGCGCCGTGCAGAACCTGATGCAGTACGGCGATCTGCCACGTCACGGGCGTGTCGTCGCGGAAGGATCCATCGTCGCGGCCGCGTTCGATCAGGGCCTGCACTCGTGCGGCAGGGCTGTCGTGGAGACTCCTTATCCGCTCGGGAGGCAGCTCGGCCTCGGCGACGGCGACGACAGTCCGCGCCTCGTCGACGAGCCGCCAACTGTTCCTGATCAGTCGCTCGAGCGCGGCCCGCGGGTCGCCGTCGAGGTCGACCTGCGCCAGCGCCTCGTCGCCCCGCTCGACGACCCTGGCCACGACCGCGTCGACGAGTTCCGTGCGGGACGCGAAGTGCCCGTAGAGGGTGACCCGACCGATCCCGGCCTGCTTCGCGATCTCGGCCATCGTCGCGCTCGGGCGCGCCGACAGGCAGGTCACCGCCGCGTCCAGAGCGCGCTCGATGTTGCGGACGGCGTCGGCCCGCTTGGCCCCGACGGCCGCTGTGGTCCTCACCATAACCCCCCACTACCTGAACATCAGTGTATGAGTTACGGTACCAGCGCCGAAATCAAACACTGATGTTCAGGTTAGGAGCGCGTCGATGTACACGTCCGAAGCTCGCCCTCCAACTACTACGGGGGGCCACCCCCGACGGTGGACGGCCCTGGCACTACTGGGCACGGCCCAGTTCATGCTCATCCTCGACGTCACGGTCGTCGCGGTCGCGCTACCGCAGATGGGCCTTGACCTCGCGCTGTCGCGTGAAGCGGTGACGTGGGTCGTCGCCGCCTACACGCTCACGTTCGGCGGGCTAATGCTTCTCGGCGGTCGCGGCGCGGACCTGTTCGGCGCTCGTCCCGTCGTCTACGCCGGACTGTTCGTGTTCAGCGCGGGCTCGCTCATGGCCGGCCTGGCCGACAACGGCGGGGTACTGCTGACCGGACGCGTCGCCCAGGGGCTGGGGGCGGCGATGCTGTCCCCAGCGGCGCTGTCGGTGGTGGTGCGGCTGTTCAGCGGCGACGAGCGGAACCGGGCGCTGGGGATCTGGTCCGCGCTCGGGGGCGGAGGCGCCGCTGTGGGAGTCCTGCTCGGCGGGCTGATCACCGCCGGGCCGGGATGGCCGTGGGTGTTCTTCCTCAACATTCCGGTCGGTTTCATCGTGCTCTTCGGGCTGCTGCGCATCCTGCCGCCGCTGCCGCCGCCGTCCGGGCACCGCCCCGCGCTCGACGTCCTGGGAGCCCTCCTGGTCACCGCAGCCACTGGCTCGGCGATCTACGCCCTCACTGTCGCGGGCGAACAGGGGTGGACCAGCGCAGCGACACTGACCACAGCGGTTGCCGCGGTCGTGCTCTACCTAATGTTCGGGTGGCGCCAGCGGACTACGGAGTCGCCGCTGATGGACCTGGGACTGCTGGCCCGCCGGTCTGTCAGCGCAGGGGTGTTCGTCATCCTCATCGCCACAGCGCTGATGGTCGCGGTGTTCTTCCTCGGCACCTTCTACTTCCAGCAGTCCGCCGGGCACGGACCTCTGACGACCGGCCTGCTGTTTCTGCCGATCGCGGTCGCGACCATGACCGGCGCGAACCTCGGCGGACGCCTGATCGCACGACTCGGCGCCCGCGCCCTCGGCGCCGCCGGCATGGTCGTCGCCGCCGTTGGCCTGCTCGTGCCCGCCCTCTGGCCCACCACCCTCGCGACCACTATTGGGGTTTCATTCGGCGCCTTTGGCATCGGCACGCTGTTCGTGGTCGCCTCCGCGACTGCGCTGGGCCAGATCGAGGCACACGAGGCGGGCATCGCATCCGGCCTCCTCAGCACGTTCCATGAGTTCGGCGCCTCGGTCGGCGTCGCGACGGTGTCGAGCATCGCCGCTCTCAGCCTTGCCGCGGGCGCCGGGACCATCGGCTACCAGCAGGCATTCGGCTTCGCGGCGGCAGCAGCGCTGGTTGCGGCAGGCGTGTCCGCCCTCGCGATCCCCCGGCAGCCCAGTACTCCCTGATGAAGCTCAAGACCAAGTGCTCTGATCCGGATCACGCCACTGTCGCGAACCACGCCCTGCCCACCCGCCCGGAATCCCTCTGCGCCCACAGCCAGCACAGACGCCACGCCGCCGTCGACGAACCCCAGATGGGAACCCGGCGTGACACGGCACAGGTCAGGCTGGCCGGTGCGATCTCGCTCCGTGTCGCTCGACCTCGACGTTTCGAGGGTCGGTCCCGATTGCAGCAGCGCATCGTGTCTCGGCCGCGCGGGCTCCCCAGCCACCAGGCGTGGGGGCGACCCGCTGAGGCTGGCAGCGGACATGGGCGGGTCGGTCACGAGCTTGGCGCCAGAGGACACCAGCGGGTTGGCCCGCCCCAACTCGAGCGGGCGTGCTCAGGCTTTCGGTCAGCTCTTGGCCGTCGACGCCGGCGGTCAGGGGGCAGGGGCGAGGTGGTGGCTTCGATCAGGAGAGCGAGCCTCGTGCCTGGGTCTGAACTCCGCGCGCTACCGTGACTGTGGCGTTGGTACGGTTCGGTCACTGTGAGCGAGACCGTCGGTGTGTTGAAGGCGCGGCATCAGGGCCTCACGACCCGACGGTTTGTCCTTTTTGTCGCTCTGGTCGCGATGGTGCTGGTGTGTGGGCTGCACCCGGCGTCGTCCCACGAGCCTGAACTCGTTGCCGACGGACCACCGGCGCAGTCCGCGGGACCGCAGCCGTACGCGACAGCTGCGGTCGATCAGCCGTCGGGGCAGCACCATCACGCTGAGACCGAGGCCGATAGCGGCACCGCGCCGCATTCGGATCACGACGCTCCGGTATGCCACGACGCCGGTGGCCATGACGAGTCGACTCTGACGGCTCGCGGGGAGCGTCCCGCCGTGCCCGACGTCGTATCAGCAATTGGTATCGCCGTTGGCATGGTGGCTGCACCTCGTGCACCCCCGTGGACGGTAAGCGCGGTCCAGACCACACCCGCCCGGCCGGCCGCCGGGCGTGACCACCTGACCTTGGCGCAGATCTCACGGACCTAGATGCGGCCGCCCTGGGGTTATCGCCCCGAGGCGCCTTCTTCTCGCGTCCCATCACTGCTCCCCGGCGCGGCGTAGCGCTGCGCCTGAATGAGGTCTGGCATGTCTCTGCCCTTCACCACTGCTCCCCTTGATCGCCCAGGCGTCGCGCCCCGGCGTTGCCTGACGTTGACCGACGTCGTCGGGTCCACCCCGACGGTGTGGATCGACGCACCGTTCGCCCCCAGCGGGCGGGGCTTCTGGGCCAAGCTCGAGGGCGCCAACCCCGGCGGCATCAAGGACCGCCCCGCCCTGCACATGGTCGAACAGGCACGCGAGCGCGGTGACCTGCAGCCAGGTGCCCGGATCGTCGAATCGACCAGCGGCACGCTCGGCCTGGGACTGGCACTGGCCGGTATCGCCTTCGGCCACCCTGTGACGCTGGTATCCGATCCGGGTATGGAACCGCTGATGTACCGGTTGCTGCGTGCCTACGGCGCCGAGGTGGTGACCGTGCAGGCCGCTGCAGCGTGCGGTGGGTGGCAGCAGGCGCGTCGCGAGCGCGTCGCCGAGATCCTCGACCAGCATCCCGGCGCGTGGTGCCCCGACCAGTACAACAACCCCGACAACGTCAGCGCCTACGCCACCCTGGCCGACGAGCTGCGCAGCCAACTCGGCCACATCGACGTCCTGGTGTGCTCGGTCGGCACCGGCGGCCACTCGGCGGGAATCTCGCGCGCTCTGCGCCGGCACCTACCTGACCTCGAGGTCGTCGGGGTCGACACCGTCGGATCGACGATCTTCGGGCAGCCGGCACGGCCGCGGCTGATGCGCGGGCTGGGTTCGAGCATCCATCCGCGCAACGTCGACCACAGCATCTTCTCCGAAGTGCATTGGGTCGGGGCGGACGAAGCAGTGTCGGCATGCCGGGCGATGGCGTGTGCCAGCTATGCCAGCGGCGGCTGGAGCGTGGGCGCGGTCGGCATGGTGGCCGGTTGGCTCGCCCGGACCCGGCCGCAGGACACCCGGATTGCCGCGATCTTCCCCGACGGGCCGCAGCGTTACTTCGACACCGTCTACAACGACGAGTTCTGCGCGGCGAAGGGGATCACCGTCGGTGCCCCTCCGCTGCACGACCCGGACGAGATCGACCGGCCCGACGCGGTCGAGGTCCACCGCTGGACCCGCTGTGCCACCGTGCTCCAGCCTGCAGGACGCGAGAGCTGATGCGGGTACTCGACAGATACCGGTCCTTCGACCGGCCGGTCCAGCTGCTACTGCTCAACCAGCTGACCATCAACCTCGGCTTCTACATGCTCATCCCGTACCTGGCCGACCACCTGTCCCAGGGGCTCGGGCTCTCGGTGCTGATGGTCGGGGTGATCCTCGGGGTACGGAACTTCTCCCAGCAGGGCATGTTCCTGGTCGGGGGCAGCCTGGCCGACCGATTCGGCTACAAGCCGATGATCGTGGCCGGCTGCGCCTTGCGCACCGGCGGATTCACGCTGATCGGCCTGGTCGACAACGTCCCGGCCCTGGTCGTGGCCTCGGCAGCGACCGGATTCGCCGGGGCGCTGTTCAACCCGGCCGTGCGCGCCTACATCGCCCATGACACCGGTGAGCGACGCGTCGAGGCGTTCGCCCTGTTCAGCATCTTCTACCAAGCGGGCATCCTGATCGGCCCGATCGTCGGACTGGCACTGACCGGCATCGACTTCGCCGTCACCTGCCTGGTCGCCGCCGCCGTGTTCGCCGTGCTCACGGTGCTCCAGATCCGGGCCCTGCCGGCCCGCCGCGGTGACGGCGGCGGCGACGCCGATCGGCGCCCGATCCTCGCGCAGTGGCGCGACGTCGCCACGACCCGGGGCTTCCTGCCCTTCTCGGTCGCGATGATCGGCACCTACGTCTTGTCGTATCAGGTGTATCTGGCGCTGCCGTTGCACGCCCGAACCCTGGCCGGCGACGGGAACCTGGGCACGGCGTTGGTGACAGCGTTGTATGTCGTGTCCGGCGGGGTCACCATCGCGGCCCAGATGAAAGTCACCACCTGGTGTCGTGCCCGGTGGGGGCCGGCGGGCTCGCTGAGCCGGGGCCTGGTCATGCTCGGCGTGGCCTTCGTGCCGCTGCTCGCCGCCGACGGGTTGCTGGTCGCGCTGCCCGACGTCAACGCGATGATCGCGACGGTGCTGGGTGTGACGGCGTTGCTGTCGACCGCGGCGCTGCTCGCGATCGGGACCGCCGTGGTCCTGCCGTTCGAGATGGACACCATCGTCGGGCTCGCCCGCAACCGGCTCGTCGCCACCCACTACGGCTTCTACAACACCGTGTGCGGGGTCGGGATCCTGCTCGGCAACGCGGGGACGGGCTGGGCGATCGACCTGGCCCGCTCGCTCGGCGCCCCCTACGCTCCGTGGTTGGTGTTACTGGTGATCGGGCTTCTGTCCGGGTTTGCCCTCGCGGTGCTGTATCGGCGCGGACTGCTCACCGCACCCGCCGAGGACACCCGAGCAGCGCAGAGCGAACCGGATGGCGACCCCCCGACCACCCAACTGTGGGCGGTCGGCCAGCACGACGACAGCCCTACCCGCCCGCTACCGGCCATCGGTGCTGTCCGGCAGCCGCCGACTCCCACGCCGGTGGAGACGACGCGGCCGCTGGCCGACCTGCCCGGGGCCGCCCGACGATGGTGACCCCCGCACGAGCGGACAAGCCCAGCCGTCCGCGACGACCACCGAGCGGCGCGTCCGTCATGGGGCGGTGAACGGCCTCGGACACGCCGCCGTGGCGTTGCGGCGGCTGGGTGTTCGGCTGCTCGCGGTCGGTGTCGTCGTGGGGGTCCTCGCCGCGGGGCTGGTGTTGGTCCGGATCACGATGGGGCACTTCCTCACCCCGGTAGCGATCAGGCCGGGGTGCCTGCCCCCGGCAGCGGCCGTGCCCATCTCCGCGACCGGCCCCAGCGGACTCGGCGCCGAGCAACTGGCCAACGCCGCAACCATCGTCGCGGTGGGCCGTGACCGCGCGGTCCCGGAGCGGGCTGTGTGGATCGCCGTGGCCACCGCGCTGCAGGAGTCCGGCCTGCGCAACCTCGACTACGGCGACCGTGACTCGCTCGGGCTGTTCCAGCAACGCCCGTCGATGGGCTGGGGCTCGGCCGAGCAGGTCACCGATCCCCGGTACTCGGCCGCGATCTTCTACGACCGCCTGCTGCAGATCACCGGATGGGCCGACATGGAGCTGTGGGAGGCCGCCCAGGCGGTCCAACGCTCGGCGTTCCCGACCGCCTACGCCAAATGGGAGGACACCGCCGCGAACGTGCTCACCGAGGTCGGTGACGGGGCGGCGCGAACCACCGGGGCACGCACGACCGCGGACGGCGGCAGCTGCGCCGACCCCTTGAGTGCGGTGATCGGCGACGACCCGCGGCCGCGCCCAGCCGGCTGCACCGAGGACGACCCCACCTCCCGGGGCTGTGTGACCCCCACGACGCGGTTCGCACTGGAGCAGGTGCAGACCGCGTTTGGCGCGCTCAGCGAGACCACGTATCTGACCTCGACACGGTGCTTCGCCGACCGCCCGGCGAACCCGACCAGCGATCACCCCCTGGGGAAGGGGTGCGACCTGTTCCCCGGACCCGCCGGCAGCTTCGCCTCCGGCCGCGACGTCGATGACGGCTGGGTGATCGCCGAGTGGTTCCGGCGCAACGCCGTCGCGCTCGACGTCTCCTACATCATCTGGCAGGGTCAGATCTGGCTCCGGCCCCAGGAGGGTCCCGGTCGGTGGAGTGACTACACCGGCGGCGGGGTGTACGACGCCGCCGATCCGGTGGGCGGGCACTACGACCACATCCACGTGTCCTTTCGCCGCTGATCGACCAACTGGACAGCGGCGAAGAGCCGCATCCGGGGGCAGCCGGACGGCTGATGGGACGCCGTCGCGTTAGGCGGCCGGCGAATGCGGTTGCCGATCACTACCGTCAATCTAGCTGCGGCTCGGCCCTGACGGCCTGCGACGACAGGCTCGCTCTGGCAACGCCGCTGCCGCTCTGTACTCCCGTGCACGTATCCACCCAGTCCGATCGCAGTACACGGTGCGACGCCACTCAGCTGAGCTACCGGCACGGTGGCGATGCACGTGAGGCGGTTAGGAGAAGTAATCTGACAGCAGCACGACCGGGCTCACCTCGGGATTGATGGCGACGATGTTCCGGCCCGGTCTCTCAGCGTTGTCACAGCACGGTGCAGGGAGACTGGGGACATGGCAGCGGTCGCGCAGTCTCGGACGAGGATTGCGCACGTCGGCGGGATGTCCCAGGTACGCGGCGCTAGGGCCAGTGGGCTGATCGCCACATTTGTGGCGGCGCTGATGCTTGATGTTCTCGGTCGGGAACAACCGACCCACGCTCTCTACCTCGTTGTCCTGGTCGGAACAGTCACTGGGCTGCATTGGTGGATCGCGCCGCGATTCCGCAGCCTGCTAAACCTTCTCAGCGCGACCATCGTGATCCAGCCCGCCCTGCACCTAGCGGGCAAGTGGCTGAGGCACTCGACTGAAGCATCTGGGCTGAAGTGGTTGACGCCGCCGGACGATGTCTGGCCTCACCCCTTTTCGGACGGGGTAACCGGACCTCAGCTCGCTGTCACTGTGCTGACCGTCGCGATGGTCCTGATCTGTGGCGCTGCCACCGAGCTCGTCGTGGGCTATTTGCGGGCGCGATTCGCTCGCTCGGCTCCGCGCAGTCGATCGGTGCGACGACCCGTCACTCGCCTGTCTCGTGCGCGTCGGCATGGCTCGATGCTGCGGTGGTGCGGCTGGAGGTTGCAGTCAGCTCGTCGTGGTCCTCCGGGCACTGAGGCTCCCGGCTGCTGAAGGCTGACGAGCCGCCGGAACTGACTGGGGGGAGCTGTGCGCCGCCTGCGCCTTCGGCACGCCTGCAGATGCGGCTATGCGAACCGGAAACGCCGCTGAGAACGTTTCTGATCACCGGCACGCGCTACTTTGCCAGGAAGCTCAACGGGGTGCACCTACAATCTCAGCCAGGGGGCTGACCATCGATGCGCCTACCCTGACGTCTTCAGTTATCTTCTAGCCTTACCCCTCGGTACCATATTTCGCTGCCGTCATATCGGCAGGCAATGATGTTGCGTTGTTCCGGTCGCAACTTTACCTGCCGCCCTGGGTCGCTCCACAGTTTTCTCTGCATCAGGGTCTATGCGGCCGTGGTCAGATACTCGGGCATGCCCTCATCCTGCCAGATGCTAGCCCGCGCCTTTCTGAGTCCGTTTCCGCTTGTGGATACGACAAATCAAGGAGTTTCTTCATGCACGACGATCCTAACCCTTTCCGCTGGGTGCGAGACACTGTGCTTTCTGCTCTGCGAAACGACACGCTGTTGAACGGACGAGGTCGCCGACAGGTTCTCGGTCGGACAGGTCACAGATCGGCGCCCCAGAAGGCGTCACTCATTGTGACCTGGACTGGTGTTCCCCGCTTTAGTCCCGATATGCTTATTGACCGTTTCGTCCTCAGTCTCCATGACGCTGGCCTGCCGGGCGGTTCCGTCGGGTCTGGACACCTCCTCGACCACGCCACGGCTGTCCTCCGCGACGGACTCATCGCGGACAACGGCAACATAGTCTTTCTGGTGCGTACGGGCCGCTGGGTGGAGCGATCGGCTGTTATCGAGCATCGCCTTGAGCTACTCGCGTTCGAGGCCCGCGTGCCCTGTGCTGAGCTCGACGACCAGCTACCGTCCGAGAGAGACGTTCCCGGCAGGCAAGGGTCGACTATCGGTGGCAGGAACGAGTACGTCGACCACGCCTCGGCCGCTCAGCTCTGCACCGGTGGAGACAAGGCCCCCCGCAAGCCTCGTGACGCGTCGGTGCAGAACAGCACAACCCGACGGCCAGGATCTCATCGTCGCACAGCCCGGCCGCTGGTCGACTGCACCGGCCTTACCAATGAAGCCGATTCGCGGGCGTCTTCGTGAGCGAGAAACAGCGGCTCCCGGCCCTCTGTGGCGACGCCCTTGGCCGATGGCGGCGAGCCACGGCAAGTACCCGGCAACAGCCGTTGCGAGTGCGGGTCTACAGGCGGTCCGACGGACGCATCGTGCGTCCCGTCCGGTTCCGCGGCGAAATATACTTCCGGGTAGTGCGTGGTGCCGCCGATACGGCCAGGTCCGACCAGCCTCGGCAGTACCCGTGATTGAACGACCACACCGCGCGCTGTCAGCGGAAACAGCCCGCTAGCCGACCGGACTCCTGCAGGGGACGATCACTTCCCGTAGCGTTCGATGCTGGTGGGTTTCCGGTTAGGCGAGACGCTGCAGAGTGACGCCGCCGTCGGTAGAACGCTCGACCCCGACTTCAGTCACTACCGTCAGCCGGCCTCCGTTGTCGGCACTGATCGCTTGCGGTGGGGTCGCGGTGGCGCCTCGACGCTGCCAGGTCGCGCCCCGGTCGGTGCTGGCGTACAGCGTTCCTTCCGGTGCGATTCCGTACACGCTGCCGTCGTCGGCCCATGCCAGGTAGGCCAGGAGGGGGGTCCCGGCGACGCTGGTGAAGGTGGTGCCGCCGTCATGGCTGGCCATCACTCCGGCCTCGGTGGTGGCCAGGATCCGGGTGTTCTCCCCGGGCGCCAAGGCGATGTCGAGAGCGGACAGCGAGGCCCCTCGTTGCCAGTTCTGGCCGCTGTCGGTGCTGGTCAGGAGCAGTCCGCGGGTGGCGTCGAGGCCGGCGACAACTGTGCCGTCGACGTCGAGGGCGTGGAAGTCGACCTCGCCGTGCAGGCTGATCGGATCCCACGTCGCACCGCGGTCGGTGCTGCGGACCAGGCCGAGGGGGTTCGGTGTGCTGGTGTCCTGCGGGGCGGGGTGGCCGCTGGCCAGGTAGGTGTTCGGGCCGGCGACGGTGAAGCCCATCAGGTCGGGGCCGCCGGCCTGCGGATTCTGGCGCGGCGTCACTGTTCCCTCGGCGGTGAGGCTGAACAGGCCGTGGTGGCCTGCGATGACCGTGCTGCCGTCGGCAGGATCGACTCCGACGCCGTGGACGTGGCCGACCTGCTCGAACACGTCGGCGGTGGTGCCGGCGGCGGTGGGCCCGGCGGCCGGTTGAGTCGGTCCGCCACAGCCCACCAGCAGCACGGCGATGCCCGCGGCCAGCACGGCGTAGGTCAGGGGTGCTCGGGGTCTACCGAGCTGGAGGTTCCTGCGGTCTACCGGAGGTGAGTCGATCATGAGCGGTGGTCGTCTCTCTTTAGCCGGGGCGTGCTCCGGCATCGCGGTCGGTTCGGCGGGCCGAACCGTGGGCAGGATGTGAAGGCCGTCGTGGCTGCGTGGTCATCGACCCGCACAACGTGCGGCGCGGCGGTCGCCGTGGGGTGTGTGGGCAGACAGCGCTTGCACCGCGCACCCGAGCAGGCAGCGCAGGACCGCCCGGCCAGACTCGGATCTGGCGGCCGCGACCATCGCGGACAGTGGACCTCGGGCAGCGGACCGACTCGCACTCTTCGCCATCGGACAGCCTCCGTCGTCGATACGGGTGGGGGGTATACCGGTCCACGGTACATACCCCCCACCCGTATCAGCCCAGGGTGAGTGCGGCTCTTTGTCGCCGTCGTCGCCCGTGGACGGCGGACGGTCAGCCGAGCAGCCCGCGCATCTGGCCGATCTCGGCCTGCTGGGCGTCGACGATCTGCTGGGCCAGTGCCTTCGCCTCGGAATTGATTCCGCTGGCGAGTTCGGTCTGGGCCATCTGCACCGCACCCTCGTGGTGGGCGATCATCATCTCGAGGAACATGCGGTCGAAGGCGGCGCCGTCGGCCTGCTCGAGCTGGCGCATCTGGTCAGGCGTCATCATCCCGGCCATCCCGCCGTGATCCATCCCGCCCTGACCCATTCCGCCCTGACCCATCTCGCCATGGTCCATCCCGGGCATGCCGCCCTGGTCCATCCCGGGCATACCACCGGATGCGGGTGCGCCCCAGGTGGTGAGGAAGGTCTGCATCTGCGCGATCTCCGGGCCTTGGGCCTGCTCGATCTCGGTGGCGAGGCCGCGGACGTCGTCACTTTCGGCGCGGTCGGTGGCCAGCTTCGCCATCTCCACGGCCTGCTGGTGGTGCGGGATCATGCCCTGGGCGAAGGCGATGTCGGCCTGGTTGTGCTCGGTCGAGACCGCCGCGCCCGGGGCAGCGACGCTGGTCGGGGCGGGGGCCGTGGCCGCGGGTGGGGCGCTGTCGGCGGGCTGCGCGCCGCCGCAGGCGGACAGGACGAGGGCAGCGGTCAGTATCGTGGCCGCGGTGGCCACGTGGGTGATCTTCATGCGTGGTTCTGGCTCTCCGTGTCGAGTACGGGTGATCGGGCGGTGATCCGGCGCTCTTCCGCGCCGGGGGCCGATCAGGTCCGCAACACGCAGAGCTGAGCGAGTCGTCGGGGGACGGGCGGTGGCCGCTGGGCGGGTCGGCCGCGAGGGCGCTGGCGGGCCGCGATGATCGAGATCGGGAGCGGCAGGAGTCCGAGGAACAGCCACGCCGAGAGCAGGGCGAGCCCGGCGGCGGCCAACACGGCCAAGCACAGATGCAGCGCGTGGGTGGCGCCGTGCTCGCCGTGGTCGGCCGGCATCGGCTTTTCGGCTGCCACCGTTGCCGGTGGCGCGGATGCCGCGGCGGCACGGTGGTCGCTGTGCCCGGTCGCTGTCGCTGCGGCCGCCACCCCGTGCCCGGTGTCTGCCGTGGGGGCCGGCGCGACGAGTGCGTGCATCCCGATCAGGCCGAGCAGGACAGGCAGGACCAGCAGCACCCGCTGCAGCCCTCCTCGCCTGTTGCCCATGTCGGTCACGGTACCGGAACGGCTGCCCGGCCCGCGCCGTGCTGTGCCATCGCTCTGGCGGGACGGCCGGCCCAGGCCGCCGACACGACAGGCACGGTCCGCATCCATCCGACCAGGCTCGTGACGCAGCTGGGCCTGCTCGCAGCCACACCGAGCTCGTCCTGCGTTGTCACGTCGGTCGATGGTGCCTTCGAGGCCGGACCGCCGTCCGAGCACGTCACCGGGTGGCGTCGGCGCCGGCGAGTCGTGCTGTGCTGCGCGCCGGCGTCAGGTCGAGACGGCGAAGAAGCTGAGCGTTGAGGGCGACGACGACGGTCGAGACCGACATCAGGATCGCGCCTACGCTCATCGGCAGGACGAACCCGACGGGAGCGAGCACCCCGGCCGCCAGCGGGACGGAGGCCAGGTTGTAGCCGGCCGCCCACCACAGGTTCTGCTTCATCTTCCGGTAGGACGCACGCGACAGGTCGATCACCGACAGCACCGACCTCGGGTCGGACGAGGCGAGGATGACACCGGCGGAACCGATCGCGACGTCGGTCCCGGCCCCGATCGCGATACCCACGTCGGCCTGGGCCAGGGCAGGAGCGTCGTTGACGCCGTCGCCGACCATCGCTACCCGACGACCCTCGCTCTGCAGTTCGGCCACCTTGGCGGCTTTGTCCTCCGGGCGGACTCCGGCGAAGACCCGGTCGATGCCGAGGTCGGCAGCGACGGTGTCGGCCACGGCCCGGGCGTCCCCGGTGATCATGACCACCTGCGTGCCGACGGCGTGCAGAGCCTCGACCGCCTCCCGGGACTCTGGTCTGATCTCGTCTGCCAGTCGCAGCGCCGCGATGACCTCCCGGTCGGCGAGGACGTGCAGGATGATCGCCCCTTGGCGGCGCCACTGGTCCGCGACCGCGAACTCGGCGGCGCCGTGCTGGTCGAGCAGATGGGGTCCGCCGACCTGGATCAGCGTGCCGTCCACGGTGGCCTCGACCCCGACCGCGGGAGACGAGGAGAACTCACGCGCCGCGGGCACGGTCAAGCCCCGGTTGCGGGCGGCGCCGACGATGGCTCTGGCCAGGGGATGTTCGCTGCCGGACTCGGCCGCGGCCGCAAGAGCGAGCACCTCGTCCGCGGCGCGGCCCTCTCCCGGCTCGATGCCGGTGACGGTCGGCTCGCCCCGGGTGAGGGTCCCGGTCTTGTCGAACAGCACGGCATCGACGGTGCGCATCGACTCCAGCGCCAGACGATCCTTGACCAGCACGCCGCCCCGGGCGGCACGCTCGGTGGCGATGGACACCACCAGCGGGATGGCCAGCCCGAGAGCATGTGGGCAGGCGATGACGAGCACGGTGATGGTGCGCACCACTGCGGTGTCGGGTAGCCCGACCAGAGACCAGACCACCGCGGTGAGCACGGCAGCGCCGAGGGCGAACCAGAACAACCACCCGGCCGCGGTGTCGGCGAGACGCTGAGCCCGCGACGACGATGCCTGGGCGTCGGCCACGAGCCGGCGGATCCCGGCCAGCGCAGTGTCGTCCCCGGTCGCCGTGACCTCGACCCGCAGGCCCGAGTCGGTTGCAACGGTGCCGGCCACGACCTGATCACCGGTCTGACGCCGCACCGTGCGGGACTCCCCGGTCACCATGGACTCGTCCATGCTCGCCGACCCGTCCACGATCGTTCCGTCGGCGGGCACCGACGAGCCGGGCCGGACGATGACCACGTCTCCGACCACCAGGTCGGCCGGTGAGACGGTGACGACGACATCGCCGTGGTCGACCCGCTCGGCCTCGTCGGGCAGCAGTGCCGCCAGGGAGTCCAGCGCCGAGGTGGTCTGGGCGAGTGAGCGCATCTCGATCCAGTGACCCAGCAGCATGATCACGACCAGCAGCGCGAGCTCCCACCAGAAGTTCAGCTCGCCGTCGAGCAGGCCCAGGCTGGCACCCCAGGACGCGATGAACGCGACTGTGATCGCCAGGCCGATCAGCAGCATCATGCCCGGCTTACGCGACCGGACCTCTGCGACGGCGCCGGTGAGGAACGGGCGCCCTCCCCACAGGTAGATCACGGTGCCCAGCACCGGCGAGACCCACCGCACCCACTCGCCGACAGGCAGGTGATAGCCGACCAGGTGGGCGAACATGTCGTTGAACCCGACCACGGGGACGGCCAGGACGAGCATGATCCAGAACAGCCGCCGGAACTGCCCGACGTGATCGCCATGATTGCCGTGCCCGTCGTGTCCCTGATGCCCTTCGTGCCCCTCGTGCCCCTCGTGCGCACCGGGTTTGTGATGGTGCGGCTGCTCACCCGGGCCGGTCCTGACCGGTGCGGCCGCCGGGCGGATCTCCTCGGCCGGTCCGGCAGCGCTGCCCGTCGTGTCGGTCGCTTGGTGTGGGTGGCGAGCAGACCCGTCTGCGTCCTTGCTCGATCGCTCTCCGGGGTTCATGCCACATGGATACGCCATACCCCATAGGGGTATCAAGCGCAGGCATGCTCAGCTGGCTGGTTTGTTCGTCATAGAGCTCGGCACGGCGCTCCGATCTCGGGTGATCGGCTGGTACTGCGCCATACCTACCCCCGGCGATCCGGTGGGGATCACGGATCGACACGATTGAATGCGGGTACCCCGTAGGGGTATGCTGGAGGTGTCACGAGGAGGTAGGCGATGCAGCACGGATACGCCGACAGCAAGGACTCCCACATCAAGCGGATGCGTCGGATCGAGGGCCAGGTCCGCGGGATCACGAAGATGATCGAGTCGGACAAGTACTGCATCGACATCCTGACTCAGGTGTCGGCGGTCAATAAAGCCCTCGAGGCCGTGGCCCTGGGCCTACTCGACGAGCACCTCAAGCACTGCGTCGCCGACGCCGCCGCCGAAGGTGGCCCCGTCGCCGACCAGAAGATCCAAGAGGCCAGCGCCGCGATCGCGCGACTGGTCCGTTCCTGAGTACGACGACCGAGAGGAATGAGCGCTATGAGCACAGCCACCTACACCGTCACCGGCATGACCTGCGGGCATTGCGTCTCGTCGGTCACCGAGGAGGTCAGCGAGATCTCCGGTGTGACCGACGTGGCGGTCGACCTACCGACCGGCGCCGTCACTGTCACCAGTGACCGCGAGGTGTCCCCCGACGCGGTCCGCGCAGCCGTCAAGGAAGCCGGGTACGAGGTCACCACGACCTGAGCATCACCAGCACCAGTCCGCCACCCGGTACGGGTCACGGCCCCGCAGCTCGCTGCGCGCGGCCGTCCACCCGTACCGGGTCTCACCGAAGGACTTCCGACGATGAAGACCGCAGCACGACTGTCCGCCTACGGTGCGGCTGTCGTCCTCTTCGGAGCTGGCGCATTCGCGACCGGCGCGACCATCGATGCCCCCACCGCACACCTACGCCCCACCGCACAGACCGCCGACCACGGGGCTGACCCGGCGGCGGGTCACGGCGCTCCCACCGCCTCCCGGTCGACAGGGCCCGCCGGCCTGGCCTCGACCGAGGGCGGCCTGACGCTGACGCCCGCCTCGAACACGCTCCCGGCCCGGCAGGCGAGCGAGCTCGCGTTCCGGATCACCGGCCCCGACGGGGCTGCGATCACCGGATTCGACATCGAGCACGAGAAGCGGATGCACCTGATTGTCGTGCGCAGCGACACGGCCTACTTCCAGCACCTGCACCCGACGATGGACCCCGACGGCACCTGGCGGGCCCCGATCACCCTGCCCGGCGGAGGCACCTATCGTACCTTCGCCGACTTCGCCCCCACCGGTGGCGAGGCCACGACGCTCGGGGTCGACCTGTTCGCCCCGGGCAGCTTCGCGCCCGTCGCGCCGCAGGCCAACCGCACCGCCACCGCCCCCGGGGGATACGAGGTGACCCTCGACGGGGTGCTCGAGCCCGGCCGGTCGAGCCCGGTCACCCTCACCGTGACCCGTCACGGCCAGCCGGTGCGCGACCTGCAGCCCTACCTGGGCGCCTACGGCCACCTGGTCGCGCTGCGCAGCGGCGATCTCGGCTACCTCCACGTCCACCCCGACGGAGCACCCGGGGACGGCACCACCGAGTCCGGGCCCGGAATTACCTTCCACACCGAGGTGCCCTCGACCGGCACCTACCGGCTGTTCCTCGATTTCCAGCACGACGGTCAGGTCCGCACCGCGCAGTTCACGGTCCCGACCACCGGGTCCGCGCCGGCCGCGCCCGGCTCGGTCGAGACCGGCCACCCGCACACCGACGGAGGCCACTGATGACCGCGACCCTGCCCCCGTCCGGTGACCAGGTCCGCGAGATCGAGCTGGCCATCGGCGGCATGACGTGTGCGTCCTGCGCGAACCGCGTCGAGCGCAAGCTGAACAAGCTCGACGGCGTCAGCGCCACGGTCAACTACGCGACCGAGAAGGCGAAGGTCTCCGCGCCGGGCAGTGTCGGCACCGACGCCCTCGTGGCCGCCGTGGAATCGGCGGGCTACTCGGCCGTCCTTCCGACCCCGCCGCACCGCGGCTACGACACCGCCGACGACACCGCCGAACAGGACGACGAGCTGCGTCCCCTGCGCGACCGCCTCCTCGGCGCGGCCCTGCTGTCGGTCCCGGTCGTGGTCCTGTCGATGACCCCGCCCCTGCAGTTCGTGAACTGGCAGTGGCTCTGCCTGGTCCTCACCGCGCCGGTCTGGGCCTGGGCCGGCGCCCCGTTCCACCGCGCAGCCTGGACGAACCTGCGTCACGGCGCGGCCACCATGGACACCCTCATCTCGATGGGCACCACGGCGGCGATGGCGTGGTCGGTCTATGCGCTGTTCTTCGGTACCGCAGGAATTCCCGGCATGGTCCACCCCTTCGAGCTGTCGGTCTCACCCACCGACGGCGCCGGGAACATGTACCTCGAGGTCGTGGCCGGGGTCATCACGTTCGTCCTCGCCGGGCGCTACTTCGAGCAGCGCTCCAAGCGCCGCGCCGGCGCCGCCCTGCGCGCCCTGCTCGAACTCGGGGCCAAGGACGTCGCCGTCCTACGCGACGGCTCGGAGGTCCGCATCCCGATCGCCGATCTCGCTGTCGGGGACCGGTTCGTCGTCCGGCCCGGAGAGAAGATCGCCACCGACGGCACGGTCGTCGACGGCCGTTCGGCTGTCGACGCCTCGATGCTCACCGGCGAGTCCGTCCCGGTCGAGGTCGCCGTCGGCGACACCGTCGTCGGCGCCACCGTCAACGCCGGCGGGCGCCTGGTCGTCCAAGCGACGCGGGTGGGCTCGGACACCCAGCTCGCCCAGATGGCGTCGCTGGTCGAGGACGCCCAGAACGGTAAGGCCGCCGTCCAGCGCCTCGCCGACCGGATCTCAGGGGTCTTCGTACCGATCGTCATCGCGGTCGCTGTGGTGACGCTCGGATTCTGGCTAGGCGCCGGGGCCGGCGCGACCGCGGCGTTCACCGCGGCCGTCGCCGTGCTGATCATCGCCTGCCCCTGCGCGCTCGGCTTGGCCACACCGACCGCGCTGCTGGTCGGAACCGGCAGGGGCGCCCAGATGGGCGTGCTGATCAAGGGCCCCGAAGTCCTGGAATCCACCCGCAGGATCGACACCATCGTCCTCGACAAGACCGGCACCGTCACCACCGGCAAGATGTCCCTGGCCGCCGTCCACACCGCCGGCGGATCCGACGAGGCCACCGCCCTTCGGCTGGCAGGCGCCCTGGAGAAGGCCTCCGAGCATCCGATCGCCACCGCGATCGCCACCGCCGCCGAGACGCGCACCGGCAATCTCCCCGGCGTCGAGGACTTCACCAACCACGAAGGACTCGGTGTCCAGGGGGTCGTCGACGGTCACGCCGTGATCGTGGGCCGGCCACGTCTGCTCGAGCAGTGGTCGACTCCGCTGACCGGCGAGCTCGCCGACGCAGCTGCGGCTGAGGCGGCCCGCGGCTCCACCGCCGTCGCCGTCGCCTGGGACGGGCAGGCCCGCGCCGTGCTCGTCGTCGCCGACACCATCAAGGACACCTCCGCCGAGGCCATCACCGAGTTTCGTCGTCTCGGGCTGCGACCGGTACTGCTGACCGGGGACAACCGCGCCGTCGCTGACTCCGTCGCCGGCGAGGTCGGCATCGACGTCGGCGACGACACCGTCATCGCCGACGTCATGCCCGCCGACAAACTCGCCGTCATCGAGCGCCTGCAGCGCGAGGGCCGAGTCGTCGCCATGGTCGGCGACGGGGTCAACGATGCCGCGGCGCTCGCCCAGGCCGACCTCGGCCTGGCCATGGGCACCGGCACTGATGTCGCCATCGAGGCCTCCGACATCACCCTCGTCCGTGGCGACCTGCGCGCCGCAGCCGACGCCGTACGGCTCGCACGCACAACCCTGAGCACGATCAAGACCAACCTGTTCTGGGCCTTCGCCTACAACACTGCGGCGATCCCGCTCGCAGCGTTGGGCCTGCTCAACCCCATGATCGCCGGTGCAGCGATGGCGTTCAGCTCGGTCTTCGTGGTCGGCAACAGCCTGCGGCTACGTCGCTTCCGAGGACACGCGGTCTGATCCGCTTCCCGGTCGAGGAGGTGGTGCAGCCACGATGGCTGCACCACCTCCTCCCGGGCCGCCACAGTCGCGCACAGGCTGTGAGGCGCGTCAGTACGGGTACAGCGGATGCGGGCAGGACAGCACGTCATCGATCATCCCGGTGATCCATCTGCGACCGCGTGAGGTCTGATCACGGGTGGGTTCAATCAGGGTTGGTAAGGAGAGGCATACCGAGCGATACCCGCTCTGCGGAGCCCGCGCTCGCCCGGTCGAGGCGGGTGAGCTTTTCGGCTGCAGCGGTGAGGCTGGTCGTAAGGCCTTCGATCTCTCCGAGCCAGTGGTTCAGACGGGCCTCCTGAATCCGGTCTCGGAGGTTGTCGACAATCGCGGCGAGCCGCGGCCGGGCGCGCGGGTCGACGCGCAGGCTGGGGCAGCGGATGCAGGCGTGTTCGTGTCGACACGGAGTGCCGTAGGGACGGCCGCAGGTGCCGAGCTCGAGCTTGCGGGTCTGGAAATGCTGCTGGAACTCCCGCCACTCGGCGTCGGTAGCCACACGGTGCTCCGCAGCCGGACGCTCAGCGCGCCGGTTGGCCAGGAAGGCCTGGTAGCTGCGGACGAGCTCGTCGTCGAACACAGCGGTGTAAGCCTGAGTGGTGTTCACGCTGGCGTGGCCGAGAAGCCGAGCCACGATGTGCAGTGGGAGGCCTCCGTTCGCGGCTTCGGTGGCGAAGATCCTTCGGAAGTCGTGTGGGGTGAACCGCAGGGGTTCCCCGGTGAGGGTGCGGACGCCGGCGCGTTCGAGGGTGTCGCGGATCAGCTTCCGGATGCTCCGGGAGCTCAGCGGTTCCCAGCGCCAGGCCATGCGGCGCTGGAACAAGTGCGGCAGGACGGGTCCCAGGACGCGTTCGTGCTCGTCGTAACGGCTGGTCAGTGGGATGGCGCCCTGATTGAGGGCGCGTAGTCGCGTGATGATGGAGGCCAGCACGCTGGCCAGTTCGGGGCTCACGAGCAGGAGTCGTTCGCGATCGCTCTTGGAGGGGACGACCTGCAGCATCGGGACGACCTCGCCGCTGTCGGGCAGGCGGTATGAGATCAGCGCGAGGTGGGTCAGCTCGCTGAGCTCCTCGACGCGCAGGCCAGTCTGACGGAGAGTCTCGATGACCGCCCAAGCCCAGAACGCCTCCTGCTCGGTGCGGCTGAGGTCGATCCTCTGGCCGTCCGGGTCGATCACCAGGACCGCGGGTGGAGATTCGCCGCGGGAGCGGCCGGTGAGATAGCTCTGGTGGGCGGTGCGCAGGTAGGTGCGCCCGTCGTAAGTGAAATGCTCGCCGAGCGCCGTCTGTTCGGCAGCGGCGAGCAGGGCCGCGCTGGTGGTGCGGTGCTGCTCGGCGGTGTCGACGATGGCGTCCAGGTGCGGGAGGCGGTCCCGGACCCGCTGGTGCATCTCAGAGGTGGTGCGGACGCGGGCCTTCCCCATGCCACGCAGGTCGCTGCGTCGCACCGGGTTCGGTGCTGCCCACCCCGCCCAGTAGGGGTCATGGTGGGCCCACTCCTGGATGTCGAGGTAGATCGCTCGGACATAGAGCAAGTTCGAGTAGTACGACTTTCGATCGCGGGTGCCGCCATCCGGCGTGACGATCACTCGTAGACGTCTCCGCCAGGCCTCGGCGACGTCGTGTGGCAGGTGCAGGGAGTCGATCTCGGGGTGGTAGGTCTCGATGTCGCTCCAGAAGTTGCGGATCACCTCGAGGACCAGCGTGCGAAAAGAGCCGTAGTCCATCCCGGTGCGTCGTTCGTCGAAGTAACGCACCAGCATGTCGCGGACCGGGCGGCAGCGCAGCTGGTAGGTGTCGATCAGCTCGGCTGTCGTTCGCTGCCCCAGTCGCAGCGCCTCGTGCAGGCTCGGAGGCTCGAGATCGGCAATCGGACGCAGAACCCGCCAGGCCAGCGGGACCGCGCCCTTCCCGACGCCGTAGTACTCGACCTCCCAGGCTCGGTAGGTCAGCAGGTCCTGAGCGGTGAGCTGGTCGAGATCGCGGCCAGTGCGCAGCACGATCTTCGACAAGACGTTCAGCGTGTCGTCGGCAGCGCGGGTGTTCGTAGCCAGCTCGGATGCCGCCGTCGCGCACTGCTCGAACAGATCTGGCCGGAACTGACTGCGGACCCGCCGCAGCACGGCCTTGGCGCGCAGAGCCCGCAGGAACCCGTAGGACGGGACCACAACCCGGCCCAACAGCAGGAACCCGACCGCTCCTACGAGATCGTTGCGGGCCTTGTTCGGAGTGCACCGGTGCGCGGCGATCAGGGCATCCAGCCAACCCAAGCTGTCATCGGCGCCCGAGGCCAGCCAGCGGGCCTGCCATCCGTCGCCGGGATGGGCCTGCAACCAGGCCAAGATCTGCTCGGCGGCACGCAGGTACGCGTTGCCGCGCCCGTAACCGGTGTGTGGGTGCTTCGGCGGCCAACCGGCGAGCGTAGGCAAGGTCATCAAGATCTCGGCCGACGATGCAGAGTCCAGCGGCCCCAGCATCGGCTCGATGTCGAGAAGCTCCGGATGGCGGCGGAGCTTGTGCGACGTCCGCATCGGCGGGCGGGCAGTCTCCAGGCTGGACGCGACGCGCTGGCCGGTCATCCGGCGTTCCATCCGAACAACACCGACAGGTCGCCCCGGTCGTACCCCTCACCCGCCGCCGGTGGCAGCGAGGGCCGCGACAGTGATGGGGATGCCTGCTCGACCAGGTGCTGGTGCACTCGGCGGGCGACCTCGATGTCTTGTTCGGCGAGATAGATGTCTGCGGTGGTGCTCAGGTGTGCGTGCCCGAGCACGACCTGGACGTCGCGCAGGGTCAGCGCCGGGTCGCGAGCCATCCGCAACGCTGCGGTATGGCGCAGGTCGTGCATCGACCAGTTCGTACCCAGCTCGGCGTTCACCCGTCGAAACACCGCCCGCAGGGCGTCATAGCTCAGTGGATGACGCCGCAGGCCAGCACCGCGGTCGCGGCGGCGCATCGTCTGCCACAGCGCCTGGTCCGGCGCGAGCGGTTCGCCGAGTTCAGATAGGTAGAGGCGGATCCAGACGAACGACTCCGGGCTCGACGGCACCCACTGAACCGCCCGGCTCCCCTTGCGGACCAGGCGGATCCGTTGCTCGCCCCAGTCCAGGTCGTGCCCACGTAGCCCTAGCAGCTCACTGGCCCGGGCCCCGTTGCTCACCGCCAACGCCAGGAGCGCCCGGTCCCGATTCGAGGTCAGCCGGCCAAACAGCTCCGCCCACCGCTGGTCTGGCATCGCCCGAGGTGAGGCCTTCGGGATCTTCGGGTTGTAGCGCAGCCGGCCCTCCGGCCGGAACGGCTCCAACGGATTGTGGTGCCGGTTCGGCCGCGGAGCGGCCCCCGAATGAGCCCGCTGCACCGGATTGACCAGCGGGCCCTCGCCCCGATCGATCCAGTACTCGTAGAACGTATGCAGCACCGCGTTGGAGTGCCGCACCGTGCGTGGGCCGTACCCAGACCCTGGATACGGCTTTCCCGTCACGACATTGACCGCGCCATTCAACGGTGCCGCCGACATGGCGGGCTTACGGGCCTGCGCCAGCCACAGAACCAGGTCTCTGACCTCGGCCGAGGTGGCGCGGTCCCAGCCCACTCGAACTGCTTCCAGCCAACGCCACCAGCGCAGCAGCGCGTATGCGTAGCTGCGCACCGATGTCGGCTGATTGCCCCGTGCTACGAAGTCCGCCAGGAAGCGGGCCACGGGCTCGACCGGTTGCTCGTCGGGGCCCAGCACCTGGAACGGAACGACATCGTCGTCGTCCGCGACCACGCGCCCCCAGCGCGGTAGATAGATCGAGCACACGTCACGCTCGGCGCCGCCAACTCTCACATCGCACCTCCGTCGAGAGAACGACGGAGGTCTACCGACACCCCAGCGCCTAGCGGCAATAGGGGACCGGCGTGTCACTCGGTAGTCCGGTCAACAGCTCGCTGCCGGTAGTCGATCTCGCCGATCAGCCCCGGACGCACCCAACGGCGAAGGTGTATCGGGGTAGGGCTGGCCCACGCGCTGCGCCCGGACGGGACGTCGATCGCAGGAGCCGGCAGCTCGCGCTTCGTCAGGAGCGCGAGTAGGTCCCGTCGTATCCCGGCGGTGAAGCCGGTCCCCACGTCGCCGGCGAACCGCAGTCGTCCCTGGTCGTCGGGCAGGCCCGTGAGGAACAACGGAACGGGATCCATCGGTAGAGCGGCGCCAGCCCGGGGCTCGCGGTAGCGTCGCCGCGTTCGGGGAACGGTCTGGGCTCGACGTTCGAGTCCGTGGCGTGCTGGGGGTTCTCCGTGCCCGTCGAGTTCCTCACCGACGCGCAGGCCGCGACGTACGGCTGCTACGCGAGACCGCCGTCGACGGCGGAGCTGGACCGCTGCTTCCTGCTCGATGACAAGGCCCGCGCTCTGGTCGAGGCGAAGCGGCTGCCGCACACCCGGCTGGGGTTCGCGGTGCAGCTCACGACGTTGTTGTTCATCGGCCGGTTCCTGGCCGATCCGACCGATGTTCCGACCGAGGTCGTGGACTACCTGGCCGAGCAGCTCGACATCGTTGATCCGTCGTGTGTGAAGGACTACCGGGTCCGGGAGATGACCCGGCTCGAGCACGCAGCGCAGATCCGCGAGGCGTACGGGTTCGTCGAGTTCACCGCGGCGGCCGAGGAGCTTGCGCGGTGGGTGGATGACCGGGCGTGGACCACCGGGGATGGCCCGAAGGCGCTGTTCGACGGCGCGGTGGTCTGGCTTCGGGAGCACCGGGTGCTGCTGCCCGGGGTGTCCACCCTGGCTCGGTTGGTGGCCCGGGTCCGGGACGCGGCGATGGCGCGGCTGTGGGACACCCTGGCCGCCCCGCTGACTGCGTCGCAGGCCGCTGCGTTGGATCTGTTGTTGGAGATCCCTGACGGGGCACGAACCTCGGAGCTGGAACGGCTGCGCCGGGGCCCGACCCGGGCGTCGGGCCGCGCGATGGCAGCGGCGTTGGATCGGGTCAGCGAGCTGTCCGCGATCGGCGTCGGTCAGATCGAGCTGGGGGCGGTCCCACGGCGGCGGGTGATCGAGCTGGCCCGCTACGGCATGGCGGGGAAGGCGCCGGCGTTGCGCCGCCACCCTTACGCCCGCCGGCTGGCGACGCTGCTGGCCACGGTGGTGGGGCTGCAGGCTAGGGCCACCGACGATGCGGTGGAGCTGTTCGACGTGCTGATGACCACGGAGCTGTTGGCCCGTGCGCAACGCCAGACCCGTGACGAGCAGGCCCGGCGGTATCCGCGGGTCAGCCGCGACGCCGGGAAGTTGGCCGCCGCGGTCGGGGTACTACTCGAGGCCACGACATGGGGCCCGGAGATCACGCTGGAGCTGGTCTGGGACGCGATCGAGAACGTGGTCTCCCGGGCCGAGCTGCGCACCGCGGTCGCGAACATCACCGACGTCGTGCCGGCCCCGGGCACAGATCCCGACACGGAGTGGCGGGCGACCCTGGCCGACCGCTATGCGGTGGTGCGCCCGTTCCTGCCGATGCTGTGCACGGCCATTCGGTTCGACGCCACCGCCGAGGCCACCCCCGTCCTCGACGCGCTGCGCGCCCTGCCGGACCTGCTCGATGCCCGCCCGACGGCGCGGGTACCGGCGGGGTACCTCGACGCCCGCAAGGTCGCGGTGGACCTGGTCCCGCCAGGCTGGGCGCGGGTGGTGTTCACCCCCGGGCGACCGGAGACCACGGTGAACCGGGCCGGCTACGTATTCTGCGTACTAGAGCTATTTCACCATCGGCTGCGCCGCCGCGACATCTTCGCGCTTGCCTCCGGTCGCTGGGCCGACCCGCGCGCGCAGCTGCTGGACGGCCCGGCGTGGGAGGCCGCCCGCGGCCCGGTGCTCAACGCCCTGCAGCTCCCGCACGATTCCGACCCGCTGCTGGCCGAGCACGCGAGCGACCTCGACGCCGCGCTGCGCCACGTCGCGGGGCGCCTGATCGCCAACACCGAGGTCTCCATCGACGAGCAAGGCCGGTTGCACGCCGGGAAGATCGACGCCGTCTCCGATCCGCCGAGCCTGACCGACCTGCGGCGCCGGTGCGAGGCGATGCTCCCGCGGGTCGACATCGGCGAGGTGGTGCTGGAGGTGATGTCCTGGCACCCGGAGTTCGCGGCGGCGTTCACTCCGGCCTCGGGCGGCCAGGCCCGCCTGGACGACCTGTCGGTGAGCGTGGCGGCCGCGCTGACCGCGCACGCGCTCAACGTCGGGTTCACGCCGGTCCTCAGCCCCGGAGTGGCGGCGCTGACCCGGCACCGGATCAGCCACGTCGACCAGAACTACCTGCGCGCGGAGACCTACGCCGCAGCGAACGCCCCGCTCATCACCGCTCAGGCCGACATTCCGCTGGCCCAGGCGTGGGGTGGTGGGCTGCTCGCGGCGGTGGACGGTGTCCGGTTCGTGGTGCCGGTGCGCAGCATCGACGCCCGTCCCAACCCGCGCTACTTCGGGCGCAGGCGCGGGGTGACGCTGCTCAATCTGGTCAACGACCAGGCCGTCGGGCTGGCCGGGCTGGTCGTGTCGGGCACCCCGCGTGACTCGCTGCACGTGATCGACCTGATCTACCGCCAGGACGGCGGCCGCCGCCCGGAGGTCATCATCAGCGACACCGGCTCGTACAGCGACATGGTGTGCGGGCTGATGCGGCTGCTCGGGTTCGACTACCGCCCCCAGCTGGCCGACCTGCCCGACGCGAAGCTGTGGCGGATCAACCCGGGCGCGGACTATGGCCCGCTCGCCACCGCCGCCCGCGGGAAGATCGACCTCGGTCGGGTCAGGGCGCACTGGCCCGACCTGTTGCGCTTGGCCGGGTCCATCCACACCGGCGCGGTCAGCGCGCACGACGTGCTGCGGATGCTCGCCCACGGCGGCAACCCGACCCAGCTCGGTGAGGCCCTGGCCCACTACGGGCGGATCTTCAAGACCCTGCACGTGCTGTCGTATGTCGATCAAGCCCCGTACCGGGCGGAGATCAAGGGCATGCGCAACCTGCAAGAAGGCCGCCACGACCTGGCCCGGCACGTCTTCCACGGCCGCCGCGGCGATCTGCGCCGCGCCTACCACGAGGGCATGGAGGACCAGCTCGGCGCGCTCGGGCTGGTCCTGAACTGCATCACGCTGTGGAACACCGTCTACCTCGATGCCGCCCTCGCCCAACTGCGCCAGGAGGGCTGCCCAGTGCGCGGCGAGGACGTTGTACGGCTCTCGCCCTACATGCGCCGTCACCTCAACGTGCACGGGCACTACTCGTTCCAGCTCCCCGACCTCGCCGGGACCCGCCGTACGCTGCGCGATCCCGACACCGGCGACGAGGACGAGGACCGTTGACCGCCGCTCTACCGGGCGTCGAGCCGCCGACATCGCGCCGCGCAGTGCTGACGTGATGGCGGCTCCGGCAGGTCGACCCCAGGTCCACATCGTCGCCGCCGCTCATGCTGCTGATCGTGCTGTGCACCGGAGGACACTAAACCGCTGTGACCGACCGTCACCGGTTCTCGGTGACGGTGGTCCGCAGGCGCCGACCTACGATCGCGCCTTGACCTGTCACGCCGCTGTCCACGCTGCAGCGCGAGGTACCCGGCGGCCGGTCGACGCCGGCAAAGCGCGGCGAGAATTTGCATCGGCTATTGACTATGACAGCGGCGGACGATGATAGCATCGTCGTATGACGATGCTGCGTGCCCGACCAAGCGTCTTCAGCGTATTCACGGCTCGTCTGCCGTTTCTGGGTCACACGAGCACGCCCGCGCTGCGTCACGTGCCCGGAACGCTGACAGCGTGTCGGACCGCGCGCGAGCGCCGGCGCCGCCGTAGCGGTCCTCACCCCGCTCGCGGTGCCCCACCGCTCGGTCGGCATGTCATGTCGTAGCTCACCGGGACCACGCTCCGCTGGAGCGGCGTGCCCGAACCGCCGTACCGCCCGCTCCCCGGCGGCCGACTCTCGCCGACCGAACGATGTCGGCGACCACCAAGAAGGCAGCAGCCATGGAACCCCTCACGTGGACCCTGCAGGCCATCGGCCTGTTCATGGTCACCAACATCGACGACGTCATCGTGCTGTCGCTGTTCTATGCCCGGGGTGCCGGCGTCCCGGGGACCACGGCCAGGATCCTCGGTGGTCAGTACCTCGGTTTCGGCGCCATCCTGGCCGCGGCGGTGCTCGTCGCCCTGGGCGCGCGCAGTTTCCTGCCCGAGGAGGTCATCCCGTACTTCGGCCTGATCCCGCTGGTCCTGGGCCTGCTCGCGGCCTGGCGGTCCTGGCGGTCCTGGTGTGACGGTGACGACGATGACGACGAGGGCAAGCTCAGCGGCAAGGCGCTCAGCGTGCCCGCCATCGCCGCGATCACCTTCGCCAACGGCGGGGACAACATCGGCGTCTACGTACCGGTCTTCGCCACCGTCGGCACCGGCGGCATCATCGCCTACTCGATCGTGTTCCTCGCCCTGGTCGCCGTGCTGGTCGCCGCGGCGCGCTTCGTCGCCACCCGCAAACCGATCGCCGAGGTGCTGGAGCGCTGGGAGCAGGTGCTGTTCCCGATCGTGCTGATCGGTCTGGGCATCGTCATCCTGGTCGAGGGCGGCGCCTTCGGCCTGTAGGTGCCGGCGTGCCGCGGCTGCGGTCTGTTGAGGCGGCGCATCCGCGTACTGCTGGCGGCACCGCCTCTCCGCGGCGAGACGGAGCCGGTGCGCTGTCATCGGCTCCGCCGTTTATCATCGCCTTATGCCGATTGCTGTCGCTGGTGCGAGGTCGGACGGGGACCCGAGCGATCGGGCGGAGTCGCGCCGATGAGTGCCTGGCCGAGATCACGCTCGGTCGCCACGGCCGGTGTCACGGCGGCGGTCGCTGTCCTGGTCGATGTGGTGACCAAGTGGCTGGCCGATACCCGACTGCCCGGCGCGCCGGTAGACCTCGGGATCGGGCGCCTACAGCTCAGCTACAACACCGGGGTGGCGTTCAGTCTGGGCGACGGGCTGCCGACCTGGGCCGTGCTCGCGCTGGCCGGGGTGATCACCAGTGGCGTGCTGGTCGCGATCGTCGCCGGCTGGCTGCGCCCGCCGGTGCCGGCGGGCCTCGTGCTGGGCGGTGCGATGGCCAACATCGTGGACCGGGCCGGGGACGGCGCGGTCACCGACTTCCTGTGGCTGGGCTGGTTCCCGACGTTCAACCTGGCCGACACCGCGATCACCCTCGGGGTGCTCGCCCTGCTGTGGGCGTCGTGGCGCACCGAGAACCGCAGCGTCGCAGGACACGCCACGGAGCAGGAATCGGCAGACCAGGGCCGCCCCCCTCGGACGGCACCTCGTGAACCCCACGGCACCTCGTGAGCGGCGGCCCTGGCGACCGCGCACCCGAACCAGCCGCCGACACTGCGGCGACCAGGGTGATGCGCGGGCCGGGTGCGATGCGTCAGCGGGCGGTGGGGGTGAGGAGCACGCCGCTGCGGGGGCGGGTCGGGACCCGGGACAGGTCGACCTCGAGGTCCTGGGGTGGCAGCGTGTAGTCCAGCCGGGCGAGCGTGCGGGTGGCGACGGCGATCATGGTGAGCACGACGTCCTCGCCGGGGCAGCGGTGCCCGGTGGCCACGTCGCCACCGCCCTGCGGTACCAGGGTGTCCGGGTCGACCGGGCCGGCGAGAAAGCGGTCGGGGTCGAAGCGGTCGGGGTCGGGCCAGTGCGTCGGGTCGTGGTCGGTGCCGTGCACGTCGAGCACCACCAGCCCGCCGCGCGGGACCGGGACGCCGAGGACGTCCTGGTCCTCGCGGGCCACGGCGGCGAGCACCGGCACGAACGGGTAGCGCCGGCGCACCTCCTGGGCGAACGCGGCGACAGCGCCCTGGTCGGGCTCGGTGTCGGCGAGGCGGTGGCGCCATTCGGGGTGCTCGTGCAGGGCCATGCCGGCGAAGGCCACGTACCAGGCCGCGGCCACGGTTGGGCGCACGAAGTTGAGCAGTGCGACGCCGGCGACGCGGGCGGGCAACGGCCGCCCGCGCAGGTCCCGGGCCGTCGCGACCGCGTGCAGCGCGGTACCGGGCGCCGGGTGGATCTGTCCGAGGCGGGCCCGGCGGACGAGCCCGGCCGCCCACCGGCCCAGCCGCGCGCGGGCGAGGGCGGCCCGGGCGAAGGGCCGCCCCGGCGTGCCGAACCCGTCGACGATGTCGGCGAGCTGCCGCGCCCGCCGGGGCAGCTCCGCGGACGCCATCGGGATCCCGGCCCACGGCAGCACGGCCGCGCCCAGGACCTGCACGGCCTCGTCGAACAGCCGCACCGGCGCCCCGCCCGCCCAGCGCCGGGTGACCGCCTGCCACTCCTGCTCGGCACACCGACCGAGGTCGGCCACCGCGTCGGCGGTGAGCACCCGCAGGTACAGCGCCTTGCGGTGGTGGTGCTCGGCATTGTCGAGGCCGTGCACCGTGTCCCGGCCGAACAGCACCAGCTTCAATGGGGCCGGCAGCGACCCGCGGCGGCGTAGCCGCGGATCGTAGAAGCGACGCACCCCGGCCGGGCCGCCGATCAGCACCGCGCGGCGGCCCAGCAGCCGGGTCGGTACCGCCCACGGGGCCGTCGGGGGGTCTGGCCGCAGCCCGCCGGCCCAGCGGTACCCCTGACGGAGCAGCTGCAGCGTCTGGTCCCTCACCACGTCCTGCACCTACCCCTCAACCTCGGGAATCCGTCCGGTGTTCACCGGCATCAGCCGCGATGTGCGGCGTCGAGCGGTTGCGGGCGCGTCGGCGCCGACGGCGGGAGCACCGTGGCGGCGGTGGGAGACAGCGCGCGGGTGCGGCCGGCGCGCACCCCGTTGGCGATGACCAGGATCTCGGCGAGCTCGTGCACGGCGACGACCGCGGCCAGGCCGAGCACGCCGAGCAGGGCCAGCGGCATCAGTCCGACGATGATGGCCAGCGACAGCCCGACGTTCTGCAGCATGATCCGCCGGGCTCGTCGGGCGTGGTCGAGGGCCTGGGGCAGGTGGCGCAGGTCCTCACCCATCAGGGCGACGTCGGCGGTTTCGATGGCCACGTCGGTGCCCATCGCGCCCATGGCGATGCCCAGATCCGCGGTGGCCAGCGCGGGGGCGTCGTTGACGCCGTCGCCGACCATCGCGGTGGGCCGTTCGGCGCGCATCGTCGCGATGAGTGCAGCCTTGTCCTCAGGTCGCAGCTCGGCGTGCACGTCACGGATGCCGGCCTGCGCGGCGAGCGCGGCGGCGGTGGCGTGGTTGTCCCCGGTGAGCATCGCGACCCGGTAGCCGTCGCGCTGCAGGTGGGCGACGACCTCGGCGGCCTCGGGCCGCAGCTCGTCGCGCACGGCGACCGCGCCGAGGACCGTCCCGTCGGCTTCGACGAGCACCGCGGTCGCCCCGGCCTCCTGCATGCCGCGCACCGGCCCGGCCAGGTCACCGGGGTCGATCCAGCCCGGCCGGCCCAGCCGCAGCGCACGCCCGTCCAGGCGGCCGGTGAGCCCGGCGCCGGGCACGGCCTCGACGTCGGCGGCCGGGGTGGGCTGGTCGACCGCGGCCAGGATCGCGCGGGCCAGGGGGTGCTCGCTGCGCGCCTCCAGCGCGGCGGCCAGCGCGAGGACCTGCTCGCGGGTGGCGCCACCGGTGGTGGCGACCTCGATCACGACGGGCCGGTTGCGGGTCAGGGTGCCGGTCTTGTCCAGGGCGACCTGGCGCACGGCGCCCAGGGCCTCGAGCGCGGCGCCGCCCTTGACCAGCACCCCCATCTTGCTCGCCGCGCCGACCGCGGCGACCACGGTCACCGGGATCGAGATCGCCAGCGCGCACGGTGACGCGGCGACCAGCACGACCAGCGCGCGTTCGATCCACACCAGCGGGTCACCGAACACGCTGCCCACCACGGCGATCAGTGCGGCGGCGACCAGCACGCCCGGGACCAGTGGACGCGCGATCCGGTCGGCGAGGCGCTGCGCGGCGCCCTTGCGGGACTGCTCGGCCTCCACGATCGCCACGATCCGGGCCAGCGAGTTGTCCGCGGCGGTGCTGGTGACCTGCACCTCCAGCACGCCGGTGCCGTTGATCGACCCGGCGTACACCTCGTCGCCGGGGCCGGCCTCGACCGGCACCGACTCCCCGGTGATCGCCGAGACGTCCAGCGCGGTCCGCCCGGTCCCGACGGTCCCGTCGGTGGCCAGGCGCTCCCCGGGGCGCACCAGCATGGTGTCCCCGACCCGCAGCTCGCCCGGAGCGACCACGATCTCCAGGCCGCCGCGCAGCACGGTGGCCTGCTCGGGGACCAGCGAGAGCAGCGCGCGCAGGCCGCGGCGGGTCCGGGCGATCGAGTACTCCTCCAGGCCCTCGCTGATGGAGAACAGGAACGCCAGCATCGCGGCCTCGCCGACCTCGCCGAGCGCGACGGCGCCGACCGCGGCGATGGTCATCAGGGTGCCTACCCCGATCTTGCCCTTGGCCAGGCGGCGCAGTGTGGACGGCACGAACGTCCACGCCCCCACCGCTAGCGCGAGGACCTGCAGGGCGAGCTCCACCGGCGCCGGCCCACCGGACCAGCCCACGACCAGCGACGCGCCGAGCAGCACCCCGGCCACCGCGGCGGCGCGCAGCTCGGAGACCTCCCACAACCGCTCCGGCTCCCGCTCCGCCACGACCTCACCGGTCTCGGCGTCGACGCGGGGCTCATCGGGGCCGCACCCGCACGCGTCACTCACCGCGCACCCCCACGGTGCCGGTACCGAAGTTCGGGCACAGCGCCACGGCCGACCCGGTCGCCCCCAACAACCTCTCCGCGGCGGCGAGCAGGTCCAGCAGCTCCGGGCGGGTCAGCGAGTAGAACATCTGCCGGCCCTCCGGACGGCCCATCACCAGGCCGCAGTCGCGCAGGCACGCCAGGTGCGCCGACACCGTCGACTGCGCCGACCCGAGCCGCTCGGTCAGATCCACCACCCGCGCCTCGCCCCGGGCGAGGTGCTGCACGATCGCGAGCCGGGTCGGGTCGGACAGGCTGTGGAACAACGCCGCAGCCGGCATCAACTCCTGGCGCGGGGACACCGCCACCGCATCTGGCATCGTCATGCGGCGATGATAACGCATGTGGCCCATGTTCGGCGCCAGCTTTTCGACGCCCTCGATCGTCGCAGCCCTGGACACCGCCGCGACACCTCTGGTATCCATCGCTAGCCAACGATGTAACCGCATATCGTCGATAACTGGGAGGTCTGTCGTGTTGATGAACCGGGTGGAAACGGCCCTGGTGAACAGCCCGCCGCGGCGCGCGTTGCAGCGGTTCTACGAGACCCCGACGCTGCTGCGGCTGGGCGGGGCACTATCCCCGGACGCGCGGGTGCTCGAGGTGGGGTGCGGGGCGGGGTACGGCACCGAGCTGATCCTGCGCCGGTTCGCCGCGGCTCGTGTGGACGCGATCGACCTGGACCCGGCCATGGTCACTCGGGCGAAGCGCCGGCTGGCTGGTTACGGGGAGCGGGTGCGGCTGGCCACCGGCGACATGACCGACCTGCGCACCGCCCTGGACGCCGAGGACAACAGCTACGACGCGGTGTTCGACTTCGCGATCGTGCACCACGTCCCGGACTGGCGAGCGGCGCTGGCGGAGATCGTTCGGGTGCTCAAGCCGGGCGGGCGGTTCTACTTCGACGAGGTCACCGCCGCCGCGCTGGCCACCCGCGGCTACCGGTGGCTGTTCGACCACCCCACCGAGGACCGGTTCACCGCGAGCGAGTTCGTCGCCGAACTGGAGCGCCAGGGACTGCAGGTCGGGTCCCGGTGGCGCACCCGGGTTCGCGGGCACTACCTGCTCGGGGTGGCCCAGCGCCCGTACAGCGACGCCGCACCGCGGTGAGCCCCGCCGGCGAGGACGGGGCGTTGCGGCTGCTGCTCGACGCCCGCCGGACCTACCGACACGGCCCGGAGGCGATCGACGCCCGCCAACGCGCCCGCCTGGCCGAGCTCGTGGACTTCGCCCGCGGCCACGGCAGCGTGTACCGCGAGCTCTACCAGGACCTGCCCGGCCGGGTGGAGGACCCGCGCCTGCTGCCGGTCACCAGCAAGGCGGCACTGATGGCACGGTTCGACGACTGGGTCACCGACCCGCGCGCGAGCAGGGAGCGGGTGCAGGCGTTCGTGGCCGACCCCGCCCAGATCGGCCAGCCGTTCCTCGCCATCCCACCCGGCTACCGCGGCGGTTCCCGAGCCGGCTACACGGTGGCGACCACGTCGGGTACCACCGGCACGCGGGGGATGTTCCTGCTCGACGAGCGGGCACTCGCGGTGACCACCGCGCTGAGCTCGCGCATGCTCAGCACCTGGCTGAACGCGAGCGCGCTGCCCCGGCTGATCGCCGGGCGGGGACGACTGGCGATGGTCACCGCCACCGGCGGGCACTTCGCCTCCACCGCCGCGGCCGCCCGCCTGCGCCGCACCAGACGCGGCCGCCGCCGGGTCCAGGCGCTGTCGGTACACACCCCGCTGCCGGAACTGGTGACCCAGCTCAACGCGTTCCCACCCGCCGTGCTCGCCCCCTACGCCACCACCGCGGCGCTGCTGGCCACCGAACAACAGGCCGGGCGGCTGCGGATCCGCCCCGCCCTGGTCGCGCTCGCCGCCGAAGGCCTGCCCGACCCAGAGATCGCGCGGATCGCCACCGCGTTCGGCTCCGCGGTGGGCAACTCCTACGCCGCGACCGAGTGCCCGTTCCTGTCCTACAGCTGCCACCACGGCTGGCTGCACGTCAACGCCGACTGGGCCATCCTCGAACCCGTCGACGCCGACCACCGGCCCACCCCGCCCGGCCAGCAGTCCCACACCGTGCTGCTGACCAACCTGGCCAACCGGGCCCAGTCGATCCTGCGCTACGACCTCGGCGACAGCGTCCTGGCCCGCCCCGACCCCTGCGACTGCGGCAGCCCACTGCCCGCGATCCGGGTGCAGGGCCGCACCGCGGACCTACTCACCCTCCCCACCACCCACGGCACCACCGTGACACTCACCCCGCTGACCCTCTCGACCCGCCTGGACCGGCTGCCCTCCGTGGCGCTGTTCCAGATCCTGCAGATCTCCCCGACCGAGCTCTCGGTGCGAATCCAGCCCGCACCCGGCGCCACCCCGCAGCAGGCCTGGGCCCACGTGCACCGCGAACTCACCGACCTGCTCGCCGCCCACGGCCTCGCCCAGATCACCGTTCGACGCGCCGAGCAGCTCCCCCAACCCGCCACCGGCGGCAAGTACCGACTGGTTCAACCGCTGGCCGACACACCGGGCTGACCACGCCACACGTGGCGTCGACCGACCATGCGCTGTCGGCTGCTCGGCCGTACCCTCTCACGATCTTCTCTCCGGTCGACGACGCAGGCGTCGCGGCGCACGGATCGCGACCTCGTCTCGTAGACCGAACCCCCACCGGGACACCCCGGCCCCGCCCGCGAACCGAAGATCGCTGCTGCTCGGCGATTCCCGTAAGACCCGCCCGATGAAATGCCCGATGAAGGGGCGCTTACTGGGACACTCGCACGGTGAGCGGACTACTGATCGGCTACGCCCGGGTCTCCACCGACGAACAAGACCTCACCGCCCAACGCGACGCCCTCACCACCCTCGGCGTTGCGCCCGAGCGGATCTACGTCGATCACGGCCTGACCGGAACCAACCGGGCCCGGCCCGGGCTGCGCGAGGCGATGGCCGCGTGCCGCGGCGGCGACGTGCTGGTCGTGACCAAACTCGACCGGCTCGCCCGGTCGCTGCCCGACGCCCGCGACATCGTCGCCGAGCTCACCGCCCGCGAGGTCAAGCTCAGCCTCGGCGGGTCGGTCCACGACCCGACCGACCCGGTCGGCAGATTGTTGTTCAACGTGCTGGCCATGGTCGCCGAGTTCGAGTCAGACCTGATCAAGATGAGGACCCGGGAGGGCATGAAGGTCGCCCGCGCCAAGGGCCGGCTGCGTGGCAAGAAGCCCAAGCTCAGCCCGCGCCAGGAGTCCCACCTCGTCGAGCTGCACCACGCCGGCGCGCATACCTGTCAACGGTTCGTCAAAGTTGACCCCCTCCGGGACTCCGAAAAATGACTCTGGGGTGGCCTGGCAGCTCAGTGAGACAGTGCATGGATGCTTGCCGACGAGGTGCCGGCCTGGATCGTGGCGTGGTGTCGAGATCACCTCGGCGGCGAACCTGTAGAGGGGTCACGTCCGGCGGAGTGGTGTATGAGATCGACTCCGCGTGATCTTGGTTCGGGATTCTAGGCGGTTATTGCCTCGGTTGTCATGAGTGCCTCGCTGCCGGTCGGTGCGGCTTCGGTGGTGACGATGCGGATGCGTGAGCGGGCCAGTAGATCGAGGCCCATGTAGCGGCGGTTCTCGGTCCACTCATCACTCTGTTCGGCCAGGACGGCGCCGACGAGGCGGATCAGGGAGTCGCGGCCGGGGAAGATCCCGACCACGTCGGTGCGACGGCGGATCTCCTTGTTCAGTCGCTCTTGAGGGTTGTTCGACCAGATCTGGCGCCAGACCTCGCGCGGATATGCGGTGAACGCCAGCAGCTCATCGCGGGCGTTGTCGAGGTGCTCGGCTGCGTCGGGCCAGCGCGCGGTGAGAGTGTCGACCACGCGTCCGTACTGGGCTGTGACGGCGTCGGCGTCGGGCTGGTCGAAGATCGTGCGCACCTGCGTAGCGACATGCGGCTGCGCCGACTTCGGAACACGGGAGAGCAGGTTACGCAGGTAGTGGGTGCGACACCGCTGCCACGCCGCACCCGGCAACGCCGAGGCGATCGCCGCCACCAAGCCGGGATGGGCGTCGGAGATGACGAGCTGGACCCCGGACAGGCCGCGGGCGACCAGACCGCGCAGGAACGCCAACCAGCCCGCTCCGTCCTCGCTGGAGGCCACATCCAGGCCGAGGATCTCGCGGTGCCCGTCGGCGTTCACCCCGGTCGCGAGCAGCGCGTGCACGTTGACCACCCGGCCGTCTTCGCGGACCTTCACCGTGAGCGCGTCGACCCACACGAACGTGTACGGGCCCTGGTCGAGCGGGCGCTCGCGGAACGCGGCGACCTGCCCGTCGAGGTGGGTGGCCATCTCGCTGACCTGCGAACGCGACAGCGACTTCACCCCGAGTTGTTCGGCCAGCTTCTCCACCCGCCGGGTGGAGACACCGAGTAGGTAGGCCGTGGCCACGACGGTGACCAGGGCCTGCTCGGCGCGGCGGCGGTGGGTCAGCAGCCAGTCCGGGAAATAGGAGCCCTGGCGCAGCTTCGGCACCGCCAACTCGATCGTGCCCGCTCGGGTGTCCCACTCCCGGGCCCGGTAGCCGTTGCGCTGGTTCGTCCGCTCGCTGCTGCGCTCGCCATAGCCGGCCCCGCACTGCTGATCGGCCTGCGACGACATCAACGCGTTCGCCATCGTCGCGATCATCGTCTGCAACAGATCCGGCGACACACCCGCCGAGGCGAACTCCTCGACAAGCTGGGCAGGGTCCACACTGTGTGGTGCGGCCATCGTGGTGGTCCTTCCTGGAGTTCCTTGGTCGGTACTCGAGAAAGATCACGCGGTGGCCGTCTCACGTCACGACGCCACGCCGCTCACCAGCGACGAACCCGTACACCACCTCCGCGGACGTAACCTGTAGAGGTTCTGTTCGACCTCGTGCAGATGTCGTCAGTGCTGGGGATGCGTCTGACGGACGGATCCGAGGCAGTCGTGAAGGTCCGTGAGGACGACGGCCGCGGGGCTGGCTGTGTGCGCGTGCAGGCGCAGCTCGCTGAGCGCGGGTTTCCGTGCCCGAGACCGTTGACGAGGGCAGTCACCTCGGACGGGATGGTCGTTCATGCCGAGGAGTTCCGGCCTGGCGGGGAGGTGTGGGGCGGCGATTCCCCCGAGGTCGCAGGGCGCTATGGACAGGTGTTCGGCTGGTTGCTTGAGGAGCTGCAGAACGTGCAGGCCGGCCCGCTGCTGCCGAATCCGCGCTGGGTCCGGTGGGACCACCCCGGGCCCGGCGTCTGGCCGAGCATCGCTTTCCTCGATGAGAAGGACCAGAGCCTCGTGCCGCAGTTCGTCAGCGAGGTCGCCCAGCGAGCGCGGTCGCGGCTGCGAGCGGCGGACGCGCCCTGTGTCCTGGGCCATGCCGACTTCGAGGCGCAGAACCTGCGCTGGAAGGGCCCGACGTTGTGGGCGATTCACGACTGGGACAGCGTGGCCTGGCAACCCGAGGCTGCGCTGGTCGGTGCTGCGAGCGGAGCGTTCCCCAGACTGCCTGGTGAACCGCCGTCGCTGGCGACGATCGCCAGCTCAGAGGCGTTCGTGGAGGCATATCAGCAGGTGCGCGGCCGATCGTTCACCGCCGAGGAGCAGGAGCTCGTCTGGGCAGCGAGCCTGTGGCCGGTCGCCCATAACGCCCGCTGGGACGCACTGCATCGAACAACGACGTCGCCCTCGACAGCGGCGCTGGTCGGGCAGGCGACCGATCGCCTCGCTTGGGCTGGTGCATGACGGGCCGAGGTCAGTCGCTGGTGGCTCGATCCTTCGCGAGGAGCTCGCGGCGCGCCCGGGTCCGGTAAGACTCCCCGGACAGGGTCAGGACTTCGGCGTGGTGGACGAGACGGTCGATCATGGCTGCGGCGACGACGTCGTCGGAGAACGTCTCGCCCCACCGCCCGAACGGCAGGTTCGAGGTGACCATGACGCTGCCTTGTTCGTAACGCGAGGCGATGAGCTGGAAGAACAGGTTCGCCGCGTCCTGGTCGAACGGGATGTAACCGACCTCGTCGACGATGATCAGCCGGTAACGACGGATCTTCTTCAGTTCCGCCTCCAGAGTGCCGGTGTGGTGGGCGGCGCCGAGCCGGGCGATCCAGTTGGAAGCGGTGTCGAACAGGACAGAGCGCCCAGCCTGCGCGGCTTTGACCCCGATCCCGATCGCCAGATGCGTCTTCCCGATCCCGGGCGGACCCAGCAGGATCACGTTCTCCGCCTTCGACACGAACGTCCCCGTCGCCAGGTGAGCGAGCAAGTCCCGGCGTAACGAGGGCAGATGGTCGAGGTTGAAGTCCTCCAACGTCTTGACCTGCGGGAAGTGCGCGGTCCGGATCCGCATCGTGGTCCCGGCGGCCTCGCGGTCGGCGACCTGGCGGGCCAGCAACGCGGCCAAGAACTCCTCGTGCGACCAGTTCTGGTCCCGCGCCTGCTCGGCCATCTTCTCCCAGCAGGCCGCGATCGTGGGGACCTTCAACGCCCGGGTCAGATAAGCCAGCTGCGCGCCCAGCCCGTCCGAGCCAGCCGTCTTCGTCGCGGTGGTGCGGGTCCCGTTCGTAGCCGGGCTGGTGCTGGTGCTGGTGGGACTCATAACGGTGTGGCCTCCGCAGACTGGGGAGTGGAATGGAGATCAGGGGTGGGGTCGAAGTCGACGCCGAACAAGGCGTCGTAGTCCGGCAGCGCCCGCAGGACCACGGTGTGGCCGTCGGCGTGCTGACGTGCCGTGCGGGCGCCGGCCTCACGTCGGGCGGCGAACTCGCGGCGCAAGACCTGCGCCGCCGCCAGGTGGGCCGGGTCGTTGACCACCGCCCGCTGTGCCCAGGACCGGCGGTGGCGGGCCACGACCTGCTCGTCGCAGACCACGATCACCGTCGAGAGCGAGGCATAGACCTCGACGAACCGGCCGATCACCCGCGGGTCCACCGAGTAGTCACAGGTGTCGACCCGGACGTAGTGATCACGGGCCAGCCGGGTCCGATGGCGCAGCCCGACCGCCGGGGCGACCGGTGACAGCCCGAGCATCGCAGCATGGTCGGCCTCGAACAGATCCACCGGGCGCCCGCCGACCGAGCGGACCGCCCGCTGGTTCGCCCGGGACAGCCAGCCCTCGAGCTGAGCGGTGAAGTCCGCCGGTGAGGTGAACGAGCGCCCCGGCAGGAACGAGGTCTCCAGATAGCCGTTGGCGCGTTCGACGATGCCCTTGAACTCCGGGTCCCGCGGCGGAGCGAGCTGGATGCGCGTGGCCAGCGTTCCGGCGAACGCGGCGACCGGGGCATTGACCCGGCCCTTGATCGCGATACCGGCCTCGCGGTCCCAGACCAGCGTCCTCGGCACCCGCCCCAGCGCGGTGATCAGCTGCCACATGCCTGAGAGCAGGTCACCGGTCTGACGCGACGGCAGCAACGTCGCTGACAGGAACCGCGAGTAGCCCTGGGCCATCACCAGCACCGGCAGAATCCGCGCCTGACCGGCGCCGACAGGGATCTTCGTCGGCGGGAACCACAGGTCGCACTGGGCGAGCTCCCCGGGCCGGTAGGACATCCGGGTGACCGGATCGACTCCGACGTACTCGGGGCGGATCTTGGCCAGGCGCTTCTTCAACGGCCCCTCGGAGTGAGTCGCTCTGGGGCTGATGGAGACTCGCGCTATGGGATTCCGACCGGGTGTTGGTCGTCCCGGTGGGCAGCGTAGAACGCCTGCTCGTACTCGTGCGGAGGCCGGTCTCCGAGGTAGCCGTGCAGGCGCTGGTGGTTGTGCCAGTGCACCCAGCCCAGCGTCGCGAGCTCGACGTCCTCCACTGTCTTCCATGGACCGTCTCGGGCGGGTCCGCGGATCAGCTCGGCCTTGTAGTAGCCGTTCACGGTCTCGGCCAGCGCATTGTCGAACGAGTCCCCGACGCTGCCGATCGACGGAACCGCGCCGATCTCAGCGAGCCGCTCGCCGTAGCGCACCGACGTGAATTGCGACCCGGCATCGCTGTGACAGCGCAGGTCCGGCAGCCGGGTGCCGCGCGACCAGCGCGCCATCTCTAGCGCATCGAGCACCATGCTGGTGCGCATGTGCCCGGCGACCCGCCAGCCCACGATCATCCGCGAGAAGGCGTCGACGATGAAACACACGTAGGCGACCCCGGCCCAGGTCGGCACGTAGGTCAGGTCGGTAACCCACAGCTGATTCGGCGCGTCGGCCCGGAACTGGCGCTGCACCAGGTCCGGATGGCGCGCCGCGACTGGATCCGCCCGAGTGGTGCGCAGGCGCTTGGTCCGTCGGGCGCCCTCGATACCCGCCGCGCGCATCAAGCGGGCGACCTGGTCACGGCCGACGTCCAAGCCGTCGCGGCGGGCGGCCTTCCACAACTTGCGTGCCCCGTAGACGCGGTAGTTGTTCTCCCACAACCCGACCAGCCGCGGGGTCAGCTCGGCGTCCCGCCTGGCCCGCGCCGAGGCCGGGCGGGTCTTGGCGGCGTAGTAGCTGCTCGGGGCCACCTGCAGCACACGGCAGATGAGCTCGACCCCGAGCCGGCGCCCCTCCACGACGTCGTCGCGGTGGGCGTCGACGAATGCCACTACCTGCGGTACTGGCGGTCGAGCTCCGCCCCGAAGAAACTCGCAGCCCGCTTGAGCACCTCATTGGCCCGGCGCAGTTCGCGGACCTCTTGCTCGAGCTCGCGTACCCGGGCTGCCTCGTCGGTGGTGACACCGGGCTGGTGGCCGTCGTCGACGTCGGCTTGGCGCACCCACAACCGCACCGACTCCGCGCCGTAACCGAGCTGATCGGCCACCCGCTTCACCACACCGTGATCGTGTCCCAGCTCGGTGCGCAGGGTGCGGACCATCCGCACCGCCGCGGCCTTCTCCTCCTGCGAGTACCGCCGCGTCGTCGGCTTGCCCGCAGTGCGTTCTGACGGCATGACTCCATCCTCGTTTCCAAGGTCAAGAGTCTCTACAGCACCCAGGGCGGCTCACAGAGCGTCGAGCGGCGCGTTCCTGGTGCCAATGCGGTTCGCCCGCCATGCCAGGTCGCCCTGGTGGTGCTGTCGCGGGCGGAGTGAACGTTGTCAGCCGGGAGGTTGCTGGGCGGAGCCTTGCTGAGTCGCTACCCGAAGGTTCACGTTCTCGAGTAGATCGAAAGCCCGATTGATGTAGGTCATCGCGGAGGCGGTCGAGACGACCACCTCATATTCCCCCGAGTTCACAACGCTCGAATTCAGGGTTTGAAGGATTTGAAACTCGTTCGCATCCTCTTTCTTGAACAGTCCGTGATCCACTAGGCGGCGGGACAGCAGCACCGGCGCAGACCGCTCATAGTATCCGTCCGTCGCGAGGGCTAGGCTGACCAGCGAGTCGTAAAGAAAGTTCCACGCCTCGGACACGGCGACATCGGGCCGCTTGAGCGCCAGACCAATGAGCTGGTCCCTACGCGTTTGCCGACTTACGAACTCCACCATGTTGGCGGCGAGTCGCTTCGCATGGTTCGGCGGGAGGTGCGCCAGGTCGTCGTCGTGGGTGCCCCCGGGCAGAGCCGGCGGTTGCGGCTCCGGCTTAGTCACTCCGGGAGCGGGGACCGACGGAACGGGCACATCGCTTGATGCAGCCCCGTCGTCGGCCGCTCGATCATTCGGCTTCGCCTCTGCCAATAGCTGCGCGAAGTTTGCTTTTATGCCCCCCGGCCCCTCCGCAGACAGTAGACGACCAAGCAGCTTCCCCAAGGGCTCTTTCAGGATCAGGACAGAGAAGACAACAGCGGCCGGCCAAGAGAAAAGGTGACCGGTCATCGTCGCCCAGAATTCGAACTGGTTCACCCGTCGCCCATCGCTTCGCCCGGTCAGAACGACGGAACCTTACCGGCACGGAACGTTCAACGGAACGGGCTCTCGCATTCGTCCTCGGGCAGCGTCGAGGGCCGAGCAGCCGGGCGGGTTCACGGGGTCGGGCGAGGCGCTGGGCGGCGCCGTCCTCGACGTTCGTCGTGTGCGGCAGTCGGCGACCTGGGCGTCGGTGAGGAACGGGTCGAGGTCGGTCGCGTCGGCAGGGTCGACGAGGGCCGACGGGATCGCGGCGTCGGCGCCAGCGACTCGGACGGCCCGCGGAGTGTCGAGCCTGCCGCGCCTCGACCCGACACGAAGGTGAAGGGCGCCATCGTGTGAACAGCGCGAACGAACCGCTTACCGTCGTGCGGTCACGGACCCGGCGAGTGCGACGACGTGGCTCCAGCGTGCCCTCAACCTGAGTCGAGTCCACATTCAGCGCGCGATGCCACTACTACGGCGCCGCTGCCGCTGATTCTCCGTACTCGCCGCCACTTCCGGGGGGCGGGGGACGGGGGCGCCGATACCGACATCTGTGTGCTCGTCGGCACGGCTCTTGTCCGCGTTGGCAGCGCGAATCTCCTCGCGAAGGGCCTTGCTGACGAGGGCAATGCGCAGCGCATTCCCTACGGTGAGCGGCGCTGCCCCATCCGCTTCCGCCGCCACATCGCGGGTCCGATCGCCCTCACGCACTGGCTGGGCGGCAGCCACATCTCGAACCTCCGGGACGGTGGTGAACAGCTCGGGCTGCCCTGCGCGTTCCCGAGCGACCTGCGCCTCGTCGCGCCGGACGTCGGCGTAGCCCTGCGCGACCGCGACCTCGTCCCGGTCCCTCCTCATCTCGTCCGCCTCGACCGCCTGTCCCTGCGGCCCACGCTGCGTCTCCTCGTCCCGCGCGGGGCTGTCGGGGCGCGCACTCGGCACTCCGGGGAGGTCCAGCTCTTCCTGAGCCGGGTCGACGACTCGGCGGCGCTCGCTGCTCCGCTCGTTGCTGGACTCGTCGATGGTGAACAGCTCGGTCTGCTCACCCCGGCTCGGAGCGACCTTCCGCTCCTGCCCACGCCGCTCCAGCTCATCGCCGGCGAGCGCAGCCTGCACCCGGGTCGCGGCGGTCTGCTCGAACCACTCCTCGCGCACCCGGGCCACAGTGATGAGGGCCTCGACGCGCTGCTCCTGCAGAGCGGTCAGGCGACGCGCGGCTGCCACGTCGCGCTCGGCGTCGCGCCGCTCGTCCGATCCCTCGGGGAGCTGGTCCAGCCCGGCGGCCCAGATGATGCTGTCGCGGCGGTACTCCTCGGCCAGTTCACGCGCGGCACGCAGCTCCTGCTCGACGTAGGGCGGAGCCCACGTCTGCTCGCGCTGCCACTCCACCCGCATCTCACGGAGCTGCTCCACGGTCGCCGCCGCGTAGTCGAGGCTGTCCGCCGGGTAGCCCAGCGCCGCATGGGCCTGCTTCCAGAGCAGGTGGTGGAACGCGCGGCGCTTGTCCGGCGCCGCACCGAGGGACAGCTGCTCGTCGGGGACGGAGTGCATGTCGCGGTAGGCCGCGACGATGCCGGCTCGACGGATCCACTCGGCCCGTTCCGGCCCGTCCGCGGGCGGGGTTCCCAGAGCAGGCGCCTCCCGGGCCCACTCCGGGATCTCGTCGGCGACCCTCTGGCCCAGCTCGTTCTGCCGCTCGGTGGCCGCGCGGCTCAGAGCCGCCTCGAACTCACCGACCGGACCGCCCAGGTCATCGATGTAGCTCGACCAGTCACCGGCGCTGACGCGGCGCTCGGGCGAGCGGGACGCTGCAGCCATGTTGACGCGGTAGCGCAGGACGTCGGCCACCGACTCCGCCCCACCGAGGCCGCGCGCCCGCACCGCCTCGCGCAGGACGGCCGCGGGATCGTGGCCGTCCAGCTCGGCCGAGCGAACTGCAGCCATCAGCTGGTCGTATCGCGGCTCG